>JAPUEV010000027.1 GCA_027492415.1 Ignavibacteria bacterium | reverse complement strand
AAAGAAAGAATTTTTTACATCCCGGTTCATAGCAAAACATTTTAAAGTATCACCACAACTTGACTACCTGAAATCTAATTTTGAAAAGCTGAGGGTATTTTTAGATGATACTGAAAAAAAGAAAATGGGAATAATAATAAAATATCATCAATAAATCATAAATATAAACAGCAGCCAATGGAAGAAATTAACGGAATTACGCTTAAAAAATACGCAGAGCTTATTGCATCAACAACAGATACAGTGACCAATGAAGAGTTTTTTGCCGAGCTGGCAAAGGAAGGTATAACACAGGATTCATGGCAGCCAATTAAGGACGGGTGGAATGCCGAGCTGATGAAACCGGAAAATTATCTAACCCTGCAGCAGGAATATAATAATGCGCTTGAAGAAGCAATCGAAAAGAAAAATAACGGAAATGCTCCCTGCACCCTGGAAACATTCGCTGACCTGAACGCACAATTTTATTACAGGAAAGACCCTGCTAAGAACAATGAAGCAATGGATTATATGGAAATTTTGAACCAAAACGGGCTTGCACCTTTAAAATGGACAGAATTTTCAGGTTACTGGGCACCCAAAACTGCCCGAGATGAATATGCCCAGAAATATTTTGACCTGTTAAATGCTGCTTCAGCTAAATACATGTAAATTTTAAAAGTAGTATAATCTTCTGATTATATTTCGTATTACCCCCCAATAAGCCGTAAAATAAGTTTTACGGCTTTTTTATATAAACCAAATCCCACCCCTGTTCATCTTATTAACAGTAAGAAAAATAAATTATATTTAAAGGATCAAATATGAAATACGCCAATTTTTTGAAATTATCTTTATTAATTTTAACTGTTATGGTAAAAGTTACAACAGCAGATGACGCAAGGCTTTTATTTGAAAAAAGCATCCCTACCGAAGCCGGAAAAGAGCTTGTTACCAGCCTGGTTGCCGGCAGTGTACAGGTTTCTTCATGGGCAAGCAACGAAGTGAATGTAAAGGTCTACGGCAACGATGAAGCCGAGGAGAAGATAATATTTTCCGCTGAGCAGACATCCACAGGAGTAAAGGTTGACGGCAAGCAAAAAGATACAAAGAACATGAAGAATCTTACCGTAAGAGTTGAGATTATTGTGCCGCAAAATTACAATATTAAGCTTTACAGCACAGGTGGTAATCTTTCAATAAAAGATATTACCGGTAAAATTGAAACCAATACATCCGGCGGAAATATTTCAATTGAAAAAACCAGCGGTGACCTGGAAGCATATACTGCAGGCGGGAATGTTAATATCTCTGTATCAAACGGGAATATTAAAATATCAACATCAGGCGGTAAAATTTCCGCCACAGATTTTAACGGGAATGTAGACGCATCAACAGCAGGCGGCGATATTTATCTGGAAGGCTCTAACGGCAGGATAGATGCTTCTACCGCAGGCGGAAACATAAGGCTTGATTACACAGGCAGAAACCTTGGTATGGATATGAGCACTTTGGGCGGGAATATAACAGCTTCTTTGCCAACTGATTTTGACGCAGATGCTGATATAGGTACCCTTGCCGGTAAAATTACATGTGACTTTGCCAAAGTGGAAAAGGATAATCATGTTTCATCGTATGTAAGAACAAAGTTCAATAACGGCGGCGAAACTTTTAAATGCACAACTTCAGCAGGTAATATAGTAGTAACAAAAAAGTAGCTTCACATAACTTTTCATTTGACCCCGGTAAAACGGGGTTTTTTTATGTCTATATATTATGGAAACAATTTAGGGGTTCAGTTGATTAAATAGTATAAATAAGTCCCAAAAATCAGAATTTGTTACATTGTTTACTAATACAAATAACTATAATTTGCCTTAATTGAAGAAAATTTTAACAATATTACTGCTTATCCTGGCATCATCGGTTTTTGCACAGCAAAAACTGCTTATCCCTATGGATGTTACCTCGCAAACTGACCATTTAAGGGCATATGGTATAGCTTACAGGCATCTGCTTGGCGGCAAAGAGCTTGACTGGCTCTTAAACTACCGCGGCGGTTCATTTATGTTTGATTATACTTCAGAGCTTGCCGCAGAGTGTACTGCAAAGGGAGTCAGCTTTGAGCTGCTTTCAGGCACACAGGCTGCGCAGGTTTACGCTGAAGTACAGGATGAACAGAACAATATGGATGTTGTAAGGCTAGAGAAGGTTGCCAAGATAGCTGTGTACGTTCCGCCGAACTCACTGCCATGGGATGATGCTGTACAATTAGCTCTTGATTACGTTGAAATTCCCTATGATAAAGTATGGGATGAAGAAGTTTTGAACGGTAAGCTGAAAGAGTATGACTGGATCCACCTGCACCATGAAGATTTTACAGGACAGTACGGAAAGTTCTTTTCGGCTTTCGGCTCTTCGGCGTGGTACTTAACACAAAAGCAGACCAACGAAGATATGGCTAAAAAACTTGGCTTTGCAAAAGTATCGCAGTTAAAGCTGGCGGTGGTTAAAAAGCTAAGGGAGTATGTTTCTAACGGCGGATTTATGTTCACAATGTGCTCCGGTACAACAACACCTGATATTGCGCTTGCTTCGCAATACACCGATATTTGCGACGTGATGTATGACGGCGACCCGTATGACCAGGCTGCAAACGAAAAGCTTGATTATTCTGAATGTATGGTATTTCAGAATTTCCAGGTACAGCTGAATCCGTATGTGTATGAATATTCAGATATAGATATAACAGATTCTGAATTAATGATGGGTCAATACAACGACTACTTTACGCTGTTTGATTTTTCAGCTAAGATAGACCCGGTACCAACCATGCTAATACAGGACCATACTGCTGCAATTAAAGGCTTCCTTGGACAGGAATCTGGCTTTAAGGAAGAATTAATAAAACCCAATATGACGATCCTTGCAAAGAATGACGGCACTAACTGGGTTAAGTATGTACACGGAAATTTCGGCAGGGGCACGTTTACATTATACGGCGGCCATGACCCTGAGGATTACCAGCATGCAGTCGGCGACCCCAAGACTGACCTCTCATTATACAAAAACTCACCCGGTTACAGGTTAATTCTGAATAACGTCCTTTTCCCCGCAGCAAAAAAGAAAAAGCTGAAAACATAATATTTCAGCTTAACAATAATTCCCCGGGATCTCCAGCTCAAAACAGATTAAACATAAAAAAAGAAGCGAAGCAATATTTCATCAAATTGATTGATGACTATTAATCTCATAACTTAATAGAATTGCTACGCTCCTGATAATATGCGTCTAAAACTGCTTTAGTGCATTAGTTCTTTTTCTTTTCGCCTTTATTATGCTTTTTGCCGTGGTGTTTTTTTCCTTTGTGCTTTTCCTTCATTTCTTTCTTATGCGTTTCCCAAAGCTGCTGCTGTGAAGATGTAAGAACTGAGTTTATCTGTGAATTGTATGAATCCCTTAGAGATTTCATCTTTTCTTTCCTTGCAGTTTTATCCTGGTCATTTTTACCTGATTCATGCAGTGATCTCATTTCATTTGTCTGTGAAAGAAAAATATCATAAACCTGCTTGTGCTGGTCATCAGTAAGCGATAGCTTTTCTTTCATTTTATCCGCTCTTTTCTGCGCGCGCTCTTCGGGAGTCTTTTTCTGTCTTTTTTCGCCGTTATCCTGGCTGTAAGAATTTGCTGCTGAGAACATCACGGCAATAAGCATTATTAACATTCCTAATGCCTTAAAGCTTATTGCTTTGCTGCTGTGTTTTGTTATATTCATTTAGTTATAGTTTGGTTTATAGAAAATGCTGTTTAAAGTCCCTTTAATACTAAGACAAATAAACAGCGCAAAAAGTTTAAGCCAAACGCCGACTTTTACAAACGTTTACATATGTAACAGCATTAATCTCTGTAACAGATTGATTTATAGGGGCAGTATTTACAACGGTCAATATCTGTGGTTTGTGAAAACGGGGTAACTTTATCAAAAATCCGGTTTAATATTTCTGAAAGCTTTGCTTCAAACATAGCTTTCTTTTCAGGTGTAATCGGTTCATTTTCAAACCAGAAAACTCCGTCAGAAATTTTCTTTAAAGGGTATATACCGACAACAAGCTTTGAGCCTGTATTTTTATTCAGGAACAATGATGCATAAAACAGCTGCTGAAAATTCTCTTTGAACTTTACATCTTCAAAAATCCTCTCAATATGATCTGTATCAGTTACTTTTGCGGATTGCTTTGATGTATCAACTGTACCGGTTTTGTAATCTATTATTCTTGTAATACCATCTTTCATCTCAACTCTATCCAGCCTGCCGTATAAGTTCACTTCAGTTTGAGCGCCGTTTATATTTAGTGTAACCTTACGCCGGGCATCGTTTTCAAGCTCAATTATTGTAAAAGGAGCCTGGTCCCTGTCATTATCCAGTACCTTGCCAACAAGCTTGTGTATAACGCGTTTATACAGCAGGTTCTTTCCCTGCTTTATTACTTTAAACTCTGCATACTCTTTCATCTCTTCACATGCCTGTTCCCATAACTTATCATAATTACTGTTAAACTCTTCAATCTTTAAGCTAATCATATCACCTGTCAGCTCTTTGCCAACATCCTCCCTGTAAATGATATCCATAAGCTGGTGGAAGATATTACCGAACGCTGCGGCAGAGAAATATTCCTCAACTTCCTCTTCTTCTTTCAGCTTAGCGGCTTTTTTAAAGTAAAACTGCAGCGGACAGTTTATATATGAGCTTAATGTTGTAGCAGAAAACTGCTTTTCATTTTTCAGAAGCTCAAGCACTTCATCTGATTTTTCAATTGTAATTTCTCTTCTTTTAGGCAGCCCGATATCACCTGCAAGTAATTGATTCTGCAGCTTTATATTTTTATTCGCCAGGGCAAGCTCACTTTCAACCTGCATAATAAACCTGCTTTTTTCACCCGCTGATATTATTCCGGTTTCAGTATTATAAATCAATGTTACGTTTTTGGCTTTCTGCAAAAGCCTGTAAAAATAATATGCGTAATCTGCCTCTGTATCTTCGCTTACCGGAAGCTTAAATGCTTTTTTAATTGCATAGGGAATAAAAGAGCTCATCCCGGTTTCCCTGGGTAGGATTCCCTCATTCACCGAAAGTATATATACATTATCAAAATCAAGCGATCTTGTTTCAAGCATACCCATTATCTGAATTCCTTCAAGGGGTTCTCCTGAAAACGGTATCTTCAACCGCTTTGAGTTTTCAAGCAGTATGTTCCAGAAGGTTTCCCTGTCAACATCAGCTGAATACTTATCGAGTATATCTTTTATCCTGTTAAGTTCAGTAAATGCTTTCCTTAAGAATTCATTTTCGTATACACTGGCGTGGCTGCTGTTTGCTGCAGAGCCTGAAAGCCTGATTATTATTCCCGATATATATGAATATGATTCGCCGGCAGTTTCTGCGGACCCGAATACCAGATCAACCAGCTCATTTGTTCCGGTAAATATCTTTTTCAGGTATTTGGCAGATGCATAAATAATGTTTCTTTTATTTATTGTGTTAACTGCATTGTTAATTATATCCGGAGCTGATTCACGGATATAAGGATGGAAAAGAACGTTAATGATATCCTTATGATAATACTCTTTTGACCTGCCTTCTCCTCTGCTGTTCAGGTTCAGGTCGCTCAAAGCTTCGAACAGGCTGTATAACAATGAGTTCTTAAATGAATAACCCATTGTGATATTTATCTTATCGATATTTGCTGGTATAGAGCGCAGTACAGACATTAACAGGCTGTCATCAGGCAGTACAATAGCGGTTTTCAACCGGTTGCCTGCAGGCAATTGGGATAGCTCATTACCCAGCACTTTTGCCTGAGATACTTCTAGCGGTGAGCCGATTATATTTATATTTATTTCTGAATTTGAAAGTGAATCCTCTTCCCACTCAGGTTCATTAACACCAAGCTTTACAAAGTTATCCCTAAGGAATTTACCGGCTTCCTGGAATTTATCTTTGGTATAATATTTATCGGCATCCCAGAAAGTTTCGGCTACCCCCTGTTTAAGCAAGCCTGATATGATACCTTCTTCGCACTTGTTAAGCTGGTTAAATCCGGCAAATATTATTTTTTTATACTCTGTACTGAATTTCTTAGTCTTAACATTTTCATAAAGCTTCCTGTAAGCCATTCCCTCATAGCAGATATTCTTTTTAACCAGCGCCGCTCTGAACTCATGGTAGACCTTCCCCAGTATCTCCCACGTTTTTATGAATTCCTCCTGCAGCCCTGTAATATCCTTGCCTGAAAAGCTGTTCCAGAAGCGGTAGAACTCTTCGATATCTGAAATATTGAACTCAAAATCCTCTTCAATCTTTTTATGTTCCCTAAGTATCCTGAAAATATAATCAGCTTCGGCAAGGTTTTTATCTATCTCGTCAAAATCACGAAGAATAATTTCACCCCAGGGGTAGAACTTATCAAAGCTTACTTCAGGCGCGTATTTTTTGTAAACTTCAAACAGCTCAAAGATCAGTGTAAGCTCATCAGCCACCAGCTTATCAGAATTTTCACTTATGAACTCACTTATTCCGCAGGTCACAGGTGACCATACCGGTTCATTCACCATTTCAGAAAGATATTTCTTAAAATACAGCCCTGCTCTTCTTGATGGAAATACTATTTGAACAGCAGAAATATCTTTGCCGTACTTAGTAAACAGCTCTGTTGCTAATTTATTTAAAAAAGGTATCAATTAAATTTACTTTATCGCTTCTATTTTTTTATCATTTATATAATACAGATACTTTTCTATATTTTTATATCCCATTCTGCCTAATATATCTCCATACACATTTATCTGTTCTTTATGTTCAGCTTTACTGCTGCCTGATTTATAATCTATTATAATTGTACTGTTTTCCTTCAGTATCACTTTATCGGGTCTGTACAGGCTGCCATCAGGTAAAATGATATCCCGTTCATTCATAGTTTTATTTGCAGGATCAAACCAGCCTTTTACTTCACTTGAAGAAAGTATATCCTTAATTTCTTCTTTAAGCTTTTCGGTCTGCTCAATATTTATCATTCCAATGATAAGCAATTTATTCACAGCCTTATCAACTTCAGCTTCAGATGAATTATTTAATAGCGATAATGCTTTATGCAGTATTACTCCCCTGTTTTTCATTTGTTTAATGTCAGCTTTTGCTTCAGGAGTAAAATCATCAAACTCTGGCTTAACGATTATCTTATCAAAAATATTACCTGTAATCATTGAATCAATATTATATGATGAATTACCGCTGACCTGTTTTCTATCCGGCGCTTTTGCAGCAATATCTCCATCTTCGTAAATATATGTCTGAGTGTCAAACTTTCCCGAAAGCTCTTCTGTGCCGGTTAATGTTTCATAAATTATCCTGCCGGCATTGAATGATTTAACGCCTTTTTGGGGAATACCTATAAACAATTTTTCTTCAGCGCGTGTAAAAGCAACGTACATCAGGTTCAGGTTATCCAGGTTAGTTAAGGCTGCCTCCCGGCTGTAATCATCAGCAAAATATGATTCCTTAAGTGCAGGAGATGCCTTCACAAAATAAGCAGGTGAAGCGTCAAATGGCATCTTATCTGAAGATACCCAGATAAGGTTGCGGTTCGCGTTCAGGTTAAACTCCCAGTTAGCAAAAGGGATAAATACCAGCGGAGCCTGCAGCCCCTTTGCTTTATGAATAGTCATAACGCGTATTGCGTCCTCTTCATCAGGCACAATGATTGTGTTATCCGCTTTATTTTCTTCCCACCAGCCAATGAATCCATACACATCGCTGTTATTTTCATCCGAGTATTTTTTCAGCACATCAAGGAATCTGATAAGATACGTATCAGCAGAATTACCCAGCCCGAAAATACATATCAGCTCTTCGGCAAGGTCATACAACCCCAGCCCGGAAAGCTTATTGCTAAACTGCAGTGAATTATTTTTTTCAAAGAATGCATCAGGCAGCTCATTTCTGAACAGAGTTTTCGCCGGTTCATTATCATAAAAATGATCCGTAAATATTATGTTAAGATCAGCATCTGATTCTCTTAAATATTTCAGATAGTTGTAAAGTATCTCTGCTCGGGCTATTACATTGCCAGTATCTGTTATATATTTAAAAATGTTTATCAGCAGCCTAATTTTGGGCGAGTTTGTTAAAAGCAATGAATCGCTTGAAACCACTTTAAGCCCGGCATCTATCAGTTCATGGGCAGCATGGGCAGCATCGGAGTTATTGCGGACAAGTATCATCATATCCCGCTGCCTGTAACCGCCTGAAAACTGACGCTTAATATTTGCGATCATTTCAGAAACGGCTGCTTCTTTGGATGTAACGCCGGTTTCTTCATCACCTTTATAGAATGAAATATTTACATAGCCTGAATCACTCTTATCAGCAGCATCCTGAACAGTATCTTCATACGCCTTAATTATTACATCGCCGAATCCTTCTTCGCAATTTGCCATACATACTTCGGCAGCTTTTTTAAAAAAGCTGTTGTTGAACTCAACTATCCTTCTTTTACTCCTGTAATTTACCCGTAAGCTTTCTTCCTTAATTTGCTCACTGAATCCCCCCAGTGATAGCTTAACATCTTCAAGCAGAAGCTTCATGTTGCCGTTACGCCAACGGTAAATTGATTGCTTTACATCACCTACTATCAGTGAGCTGTTGCTTTCGCTCAGTGAATTTTCAATTAACGGGAAGAAGTTCTGCCACTGGAATGTTGATGTATCCTGGAACTCATCAATTAGAAAATTCCTGTAAAAGCTTCCGATCTTTTCATATACAAAAGGGCTTCCTTCACCTGATATCACATTCAGCAGTAAATTATTTATATCAGATATAAGCAGAACATTGTTATCATCCCTGTATTTTTTCAGCTTATCAACAAGATCTTTGAATATCCCTGTTATATAAATAGTTTTAACCAGCTGTGCTGCTGAATTATATTTTGTAAAATTCTTATCATAATTTTCTACTGCTGCGCTTAGCAGGTCAAATAAACCTGCTTCTGCGGCTGCTTTTACTGCGGGTTTGGATGTTTTGCCGAACCATTTCTTTATTTCTCCTGATGCTTCCCTGGCACGCTGACCCGGCTCAAACTCACCATTGCGGATCTTATTAACCAGGTAATTCATAAAGCCGGCTTTTTTATAAGGAAAGTCATCTATCACAAGGCTGTACATATCCATAATATTATCAGCATCACCGGCAATAAGCTTCATCCTGCCTTCAAATTCATTTTTAATTGCAAAAAGGGCCCCTATAAACTCTTTAAGCTTTGACCTGCTTTCAAGCCTGTCATTCCCGGAAGCTGCCCTTAACATGTATCTTTCGGAAAATATTTCGTTAGCCAGCTCCTTAATTTTCAGGTCAATCTTCCAGCCTTTTTCATCATCAATACTGTAATAAATGAAATCCTCCAGGAAACCGGTGAGATCTTTATCAATTCCTGCATCATCCAAAAGCTTATCGGTGATTTTATCAAGTACAGCCTGCTGGTCAAGCTCTATATTATATCCAAGCTGCAGCTTAAGCTCTCTTGCAAAGGAGCGTATAACTTTATGAAAAAAACTATCTATAGTTGAAACAGAAAAGTAAGAGTATTTATGCAGTATATTCTTAAGTATTACATTCGAAGCGTTCTCAATGTTCCCTTTTACACCTTCTGATACCAGTGTACTTTTCAATTTTTCATCTTCACCTTTTGAAAGCTTTGTAAGAGAGGAGATAATACGTGATTTCATCTCACTTGCAGATTTATTGGTGAATGTAACCGCAAGCACATTCTTAAATGACTCAGGGTCGTTTAAAATAAGCTTAAGGTACTCCTTAACCAGGGTATAGGTTTTACCGGAGCCTGCTGATGAGCGGTATATGAGGAAATTATTCATTTAGATACGTAAAGATATAGAAATCGGAATATTAGAAACAGGAATAAAAATATTTAAATAATTTTCGATTATGAAATTATTTACCGGGCGGTTCTTTTACCCATAATGTTACCCAGTGCCACTTTTTACAGTTAGGGCATTTTTCATAACGCTTATTGAACCAGTTCATTGCAAGCATAGGCGGCGGGTAAACACTGCCGCACTCCGGGCAGGTTGAATTGCCCATGAAAAACTTTGTAATATTCAGATTGCCCATAAATCCTTTTACAAGTATTAATATAGAGGCAATAAAGAAAAGTGTGATCCATATCTGCAGTACTATCTGCCATGTTTCAGTGCCAAATCCTAAAAAGTTAATTTTGGCAAGATAAATTGGGAAGTTGCCCATAAAATGCATGAACATCGCTGCAAGGATACCCAATATGAATTTATTGCCAAGCTTGCGTAAAGCCAGTGATGTCATAGCGCCGTGAATAATGCAGACCATGAACCTTTCATTCAGAAAGCCTGTAAAGTAATACCAGGGCATATCAGCAAACTGCCCGCTTGAGGCTATAAAGTTTCCAACCAGCCATATTTCACCAATACCGAAACCAAGCCCAAGAGCCATTGCCGCCATTACAAAGTTATCTTTGTTTATCCTGTTTCGGAAGAAAGGGAAAACGAGCGGGAAAAGCTTTGCGGGCTCTTCGGTTAACGGTGCATAAAAGTTCTTTACAAAGCCGTAAATATTTTCGTGAGAGCCAAGCACCAGCTTAAAGAAGCCGTCAACCAGCGGCATCCTGATAAGATAAAATGCTATGAACGCCATAGGCAGCTCTATAAGAAATAAGAACAGCAGTAAATCCCTGTCCTCTTTTTTTGAGCGCCATTTAATGAAACCGCCTAACAGCAGGAACGCAGCTATAGTTGTTACAGCAGAAGTAATATATATCTGGTGCATTGAGATATATTAAATTCGCAATTTATTTCAGATGTTTTGCGAGAAAGCTTTCCATTGCCTCGTAAAAATCAAATTTGTTTTCCTGGTTCTGGAAGCCGTGGCCTTCGTTATCTTTTACCATATATGGCACCTCGATACCCCGTTTTTTTAATGCTTCAACCATCTGGTCTGATTCATTGATATTAACCCGCGGGTCCTTTTTACCCTGTGCAACAAAAAGCGGCGCTTTAATTTTATCAACATGAAAAACCGGCGATGTTTCTTCAAGCAGCCTGGCATCATTTTCCGGATGTCCTACCATTGCGTATAGAGTTTCAAGGTACGGCTTCCAGTATGGCGGAATTGATTTCATGAACGTGAAGAGATTTGAAACTCCCACATAATCAACACCTGCTGCATAAACATCAGGTGTAAAGGCAAGACCGGCAAGTGTTGCATAACCGCCGTAGCTTCCGCCGTATATTGCAACCCTTTTGGGGTCAGCTATACCTTCTTTAACAAGCCAGTTAACGCCGTCAGTAATATCATCCTGCATGGTCCTGCCCCACTGCTTGAATGATATCTCCCAGAATTTCCTGCCGTAGCCTATCGAACCGCGGTAATTCATTTGCAGCACTGCGTAGCCGCGGTTTACAAGGAACTGCACTTCAGGGTTAAATCCCCATACATCCCTTACCCAGGGACCCCCATGCGGATTAACAACAACAGGCAGATTTTTATGTTCAACTCCCCGGGGTAATGAAAGGTAGCCGTTAATTTCCAGGCCATCCCTTGATGTATATTTTACCGGCTTCATTTCAGCCATCTCTTCTTCTTTTATCCACGGGCTTACCTCAGAAATTTTTGTCAATACTCCTGTTCTTGCGTCAAAATAATAATGTGCGCCAAGCGAGCGGTCGCTGTAAGTTCTAATCATATAAATATGCTCATCGTCATCAATATCGATAATTACAATATCATAGCCCGGCAGTTCAGCTTCAAGCCTTTCATAGATATTTTTTATTATATCATCCAGGAAAACTTTCTCCCGCTTCCAGGTAGTATAAATAATAGATGTAAGCACTTTCCTTTTCTTTGAATATCCCAGCATACTTACATCTACATCGGGGTGTTCATACAGAACTTCAAGCTCTTTGTTATTTTTAATATCATATTTAACAATTGCGCTTTTATCCCTTCCCAGGTTAGAAGATGCGTATATATATTTATTATCGAATGTAAAAAACAGCGGCGAAAGGTTTTCTTTGAAGTCTGTTGTAAGTATGGTTTTAAATTCATCCTGTTCTGTATCCCTGTACATGATTCCGGTATTTACGCCGTCAGTTGTCATTGCAATCCTTATTTTTCCGTCATGATCGGTGCCCCACCCTGAAACATTCCCGGGATTTTGAGCTGTCATTTCCATTTCGCCTGTTTCAAAATTCAGCCTGTAAACATCAAATATTTCAGGGTTCCTTTTATTCATTTCAATAAGTATCTCATTTTTTGAATCTTCAAGCTCATCAACAAGGTTTACCCTTACATTTTCAAACGGGGTAAGATCTTTTAAATTATTTCCGTTGATATCAACAGAAAACAGGTGATAATTTTCATCACCGGCATTATCCCGCGCATACAGGATAGTATTATCATTTCCCCATAAGTAGCTTGGGATATCCCTTGTTGTTACATTGGTTATCCTTGCGGCATTATCGCTGCCCAATTCCTGGATAAAGATATTCAGCCTCTCGTTATGCGGAGCTAAATATGAAATATATTTTCCGTTGGGTGATACCTGGTAATAAGTTTTAACCGGGTTCCTGAAAAAATCCCTTAAGGGTATTTCATTTGCAGAATTTGAAGCAAATTGAAGATTTTTCATTAATTTAGAGTATTTGTGATTAATAAAAGTCAGGTTTTAGCAAAATTAACGAATTAAAATTTCAGATTGAAGTTAAATTGCTCTGTAAAGTAATTTTAAAATAGAAGCCGGATAATTCCTAGCAGCATTTAAGTTATACTTTATTTTGTCCCATAAAAAATATTGTATTGGTAAAGTGTAAAGGATATCAGGAAAATTTTATAAAATTTTCCGTAAAATTATTCAGGATCAAGACAGGTGAAAGCAAAGAACATGTTTCCATGGTTAAAAAGGAAATTTTGAGATCAAAGATAAGTTTAGCTGTTCTTACTTTATCTTTTTAAGGAACGGGTGATAATCTCCCGTTAACCCAACAGGCGCAGCGCTGCGTATTTCATACACCGCTTCAATGGAAGGGAGCGCTTCATTAATCCTGAACCCGTTTCCGTTCAGTATTTCAGTGTAGCTTTTAGTATGCAGATCGGTGAAGCCTTCGGAAAATTCAATTTCTTCGCCGTTCAGTGTTATTGAGCGGAAAGTTTTATCACCTTCCTTAAGATCGTTCTTATCAATTGAAAGGAACCACTGTACATTGGCATTTTCAAGCTCAATAAGCCCTGCTGCCTTATCTTCTTTGTAATAGTGCAGAATGTTTGATACCGGCTTGCCGAAGATCCATGAAAGCATATCAAAGAAATGAACACCGATATTGGTTGCAATTCCGCCTGATTTCAGCATATCACCTTTCCATGAGTAATGGTACCACTTGCCGCGCGGTGTTATATACGTTAAGACAATATCATATTTCTTTTTGCTTTTAGCAGCATCAATTTTTTTCTTCAGCTCAATTATCTGGGGATGAAGCCTTAGCTGTAATATAGTGTAGACTTCCCTGCCGGTTTCCTTTTCAAGCGAGATCAGTGCATCTGCATTCCACGGATTCAGAACAAGCGGTTTTTCGCAGATAGCATGCGCATCGGCTCTTAATGCAAAGCGGATATGCGCGTCATGCAGGTAATTGGGTGAGCAAATACTCACATACTCGATCTGTTTATGATCGCCTTCACGGCGCAGCTTTTCTATGTGCCGGTCAAACCTTTCATATTCCGTAAAAAACGAGGCGTCGGGGAAATACGAATCAATAATACCAACGGAATCATTTGGATCCAGTATTGCAAGCAGGTTCTGGTCATTATCCCTGATAGCCCTTAAGTGCCTTGGGGCAACAAAACCGCCTGCGCCGATTAATGCAAAGTTATTTTTCTTCATTATTAATATTAAATATGTACAAAAATAACAAAATAATTGATATAGAGATATGATAATTTCAAAACATTCATAAATTTATGGTATTTACTGATATTCTGATTTAAAAGCATAAATTATTATATTTGTATAAATTATCAGACACTTGCCACAGGTTAAGAAAACTGAAATAGCTTACATAAAAGGCGTTGGACCAAAACGCGCAGAAGCGTTCGAAAAGCTAGGATTAAAATATTCTACTGATCTGCTAACCGTTTACCCTAGGATATATCTCATCAATACAGCTATACGCAGCCTTGCAAAATATCATGACGAGAACGTACTGATAAAAGGTAAAGTTATAGATAAACGTATGCCTTTTAAGCCCAACCATCCTACTAGAATTGTAATTAATGACGGTACCGGCAGTATCGAATCGCTGTTGTGGGGCAATACATTTTACCGGGAAAAACAGTTCAAAATTGGCGATGAGTATATTTTCTGGGGAAAGGTAAATTATAATGCTTATGAACGGAATGTTAAGTTTGATATTAGGGACCATAAAAAGTTTGAGGAAAGCGATAATGAGCTGCTGAAATATCCGCTGGTGCCGGTTTACCTGCTTTCTGAAGAGCTTAAAAAAACCTGGATAAAGCCTTTAAGCTTCACTAAAATAATTTTTAATGCTGTAAAGAATTCCTCAGGCAGCATAACCGATGTACTTAGCAGTGAAATTGTAAGTGAGCACTCACTGCTTGACCATAGGACCGCATTATTAAGAACTCATTACCCTGCTTCAGCTGAAGATATCGAAACTGCACGTCAGACCCTGGCATTTGAAGAGCTTTTTTTCCTTCAGCTTATTATGGCTTTAAAGAAAAGAGCCCTGGCACAGGCTGAAAAGGGAATAAGGTTTGAAAAAATAGGCACAAGGTTTGAAACATTATTCAAAGAGCTGCTGGGTTTTGAATTAACTAATGCACAAAAAAGAGTAATAAAAGAAATTCTTGCTGATATGCGCTCAGGCAAGCCTATGAACAGGCTTTTGCAGGGTGATGTTGGCAGCGGTAAAACCATTGTTGCAGTATTTTGCATACTTGTAGCCATAGAAAATTCATACCAGGCTGCTTTTATGTGCCCTACAGAAATACTTGCCGAGCAGCACTACAAAACACTGCAATATTATTTTGATAAGCTTAGGATAAAAGCCGTAATACTTGTAGGCGGGCAAAAGAAAAAGCTGCGTGACTCAATACTGGAAGAAATCCGTTCAGGTAAAGCGCAGGTTGTTGTGGGTACGCATGCACTGATACAGAGTACGGTGGAATTTAAGAATCTTGGCTTTACAGTAATTGATGAACAGCATAAGTTCGGTGTGATGCAGCGTGCCAAGCTGAAAGCCAAAGGAAATAACCCGGATGTGCTTGTAATGACAGCAACACCGATACCAAGGACACTTTCTCTGACTGTTTACGGTGATCTTGATGTTTCGGTAATTGATGAGCTGCCGAAGAACAGGAAACCGGTTAAAACCGCGTTAAGGTTTGAGGCGGACAGGATAAAAGTATACAGCTTCATAAAAGATGAAGTATCAAAAGGCAGGCAGGTTTACATTGTATATCCTATTATACAGGAATCTGAAAAGCTTGACCTAAAATCAGCGGTTCAGCATTATGAGCTGTTAAGGAAAAATATTTTCCCTGATCTTAAGCTTGGGCTGGTTCACGGTAAACTGCCATGGAATGAAATTGATGAAACCATTGAAGCATTTAAAAATAAACAGGTAGATATACTTGTATCAACAACGGTAATTGAAGTAGGAATTGATATTCCAAACGCCACGATAATGCTGATTGAAGAGGCACAGAGGTTCGGTCTATCACAGCTTCACCAGTTAAGGGGAAGAGTTGGCAGGGGCGCTGACCAGTCATATTGCATACTGATGGCTGAGAAGCTTGGAGAAATTTCTACTGAACGCTTAAAAGTTATGACTGAAACCAATGACGGCTTTCAGATCTCTGAGACAGATATGAGGCTCCGCGGACCCGGTGAATTTTTCGGAACCCGCCAGTCAGGTGAATTAAGGTTTTCAGCAGCGGATCTTGCCAAAGATACTGCGCTGATTGAAAAAGCAAGAAGCTCGGCATTCAGGCTAATGGAAGAGGACCCAGAGATGAGAAGAACGGAAAATGCAGTTATCCGTGAACACTTCCTTATCAATTACAGGGAATCAATGGAATTAACAGGAACAGCTTAATATAAAAAATTTTAAAATATAAAATATATGTCTGACAGGATAAAACCGCTCGTCTTTCTTATTATACTTGCCTGTATATTCTGGCTGGAAATGTTCGTTCTGAAAACATTCAACTTCTGGCTGGAAATGACAATTGCGGCATCGCTGCTTGCAGGGCTTGGATTATACTTTAATCATAAGAACGGTGAAGCGATAAACTACAGGCTTTACTTTTTTGAGCCAAAATACATTCTGATAGGAGTTATATCAGCAGCACTGCTGTACATGGTATTTTATACCGGTGATATAGTATCAAAGCTGATATTGCCCTTTGCCGATAGGCAGGTTGTTGGCGTTTACAATAATAAATCACTGCTTGACCCTAAAATAATAGGCTTGCTGCTGCTTTTTGTTATCGGGCCATCCGAAGAGATATTCTGGCGCGGTTATGTACAGGATACTCTTGCTGAAAAATTCGGTGATAATAAAGGATGGATAATAGCCTCATTGATATACGGCGCTGTACATATTGTAGCAATGAACTTTATGCTGTTCATGGCTGCATTGATCTGCGGATTGTTCTGGGGATGGGTATTTAAAAGATACAGGTCAGTGTGGCCGGGATTGATCTCTCATGCACTGTGGGATCTTACAATTTTTGTTTTGCTTCCGGTACGGTGAGGAAGTATAAATAAAAAAGGGAGGCTTTAAAGCCTCCCTTTTAATTTCTTAGTGCAGTGTGCTTACCTGATGAATTCAACCAAAGCGCTTGCTACAGTGTTTTTCTTGCTGTCAAGAAGGAAACATCTGTAAATACCCGGTGAATCAACTCTTAGATCACTTGATTCAAAATAGATGTATTTCATATCTGCTGATACATCGAAATCTACTTTTTTGTAATAATCAAAGCTATAGCCATTGTATTTATCCAGCTGGATAGCACAATCTTTTAAGCCTAATGCATAATCACATTTTACCATTACAGTAACAGGACCGGTATAGAACCTGTCAGTGATTGACTGCTCTCCTGAAGAACCGTATTTTTCACAGAAGTAAAGAACCGGACCATTCTGAGCTTTAATATTAGTTGTTAAACCAAGTACAAAAACTAAAGCAAAAAACCCCAAAAACAATTTAAATCTAGTCATTTTGACCCTTTCTAGTTAGTTGTTTGAAAACTTAATAATAATTATACAATTTAACAAAAAAAAAGTTTCAATGAAATATGCATTTTTCAGATAAATATTATTATTTTTTAGCAATAAAATTATAAAAAACGCATTTAGCACTAAACTACTATAATTTTATACGTTTAAATAAAATAACTAATTTTCAGTCCTTGAAAATTTCGACCATATAAATTTTAGTTACAATTGTATATATTTGAGTCTCTAATGAACTATATAGAACAAAAATTTAATAAGAAATCACAGAGAACTGAGTTCCTGATCCCTTTACTTAATATTATTTCTGATTCAATTTCGGTATTCAGCGCTTTTATTCTCGCATATCTGATCAGGTTTTATCTTGGACCTTTTGTAAAAATTGTTCCGTTTAACGGTGAAATCCCTCCTTTAAAAGGATATTTAATACTTGTTTTGATCGCTCTCCCTATCTGGATTCTTATCTTTCAATCCAGAAAAATGTTCAGCCCAAAACGTATTGTTTTCATATTTGATGAATTTTTCCTGATCGGAAGATTGGTTACATTCGGAATTGTGTTTTCATTCGGGCTGGTGTTCTTTTACAGGTCTTTCCCGTATTCCAGGGTAGTTTTTGTTTTAGCATGGTTCTTATCTATATTATTTATAACTCTTGGCAGGTACATTGTTTTAAAATATGAAAAGACTTTATATAACAAAGGCAGAGGTTTAAAAGATACCCTCATCGTAGGGAACACCCAAACCTCATATGATATATATGAAAAGTTTTCAAATCATAAGTATGCCGGGTTTAATATCATAGGATTTATAGAAGAAGAAGCCGGAACTACAAAAGGGTCTTTGCCCGATAGCCTCAAGCTTGGCTCATATAATGATATTGTGCAGCTTGTGCAGAAGCAGAACATAGAAACTGTGCTTGTAACGATACCATCATCACAGCATGATAAATTATACGAGCTGATGAAAGCCTGTGAAGGCGAGAATGTGGAATTTTTAATGGTGCCTGATTTCCTTGAAGTAATTACTTCCTCGGTAAGGGTTCAGGAAATAGACGGCGTGCCGTTCCTTAAGATAAAAAGCATACCGATGAATATTTTTAACCGCATATTAAAGCGCGGCTTTGATTTTGCCTTTGCATTAATGATAATGATATTAACATCACCATTATTTATATTACTTTCTCTAATAGTCAAATTTTCTTCAAAAGGTCCTGTATTTTATAAACAGGAGCGTTTAAGCATGACCGGCAAGAAATTTGAAATGATCAAATTCCGCTCAATGGTTGTTGATGCAGAAAAAAGTACAGGCGCAGTTTATGTTAAAAAAGGTGATTCCAGGTATACACCTATCGGGGAGTTCCTCAGGAAATATTCGCTCGATGAGCTTCCGCAGTTCCTGAATGTACTTAAAGGTGATATGAGTATTGTTGGTCCAAGACCTGAAAGGGAATATTTCATCAACCTTTTCAAAGGGAAGATACCGAAATACCTGGATAGACACAGGGTAAAATGCGGGATAACTGGCTGGGCACAGGTGAACGGGTTCAGGGGCAGTGATTCATCACTGGAAAAAAGGATAGAATATGATATATATTATATTGAACACTGGTCTATTATATTTGACCTGAAGATCATCATAAAAACAATTAAAGAAATGTTCTTTTCGAAGGCGGCATTTTAATTATGATAGAAGTAATTCTTTTTTATGCACACGCGGTATTCTTTGTTTACATATTTGCAAAAAATTATGTTGAAGTAAGCACTGTAAGCGCTTACTTAAGCACAATATTTGTTATTATTATTTTTACCGTAGGGTGGACCTTTTCTGCATTTGTAATAGGCTTATTTATTCCTGAAGAAGGAGTAACGCGCGTATTGACTAAAGCAGCTTTTTCGCTGGGCTTATTAACTATACTCGAGCTGATCTTTTATAAATTTTATTTTGCAAAGGGTAAACCTGCTGAACCGGTTTATTAACAGACTTTAATAATTTAATGCAACATCACGCGGCAGGATCTTTATCATTACTTTCCTTATCTGCATTCCGGATTTTAATGAGTAAATACCAATTGTAGCTTCACCTTCCACTCCTTTAGCTCTCACTTTAACACTGTTCCCGGTGCCTTCATCAATTAATTCAACCAGGTTCTTTCCTTCTTCTACAAGGAACTGTGCTTCTATCTTACTGAATGGCACTTTAAAGCCAAGCATGTTTACACGGTAAACATTTATAACAAGCTCTGATGTTGTGCTGGCTCTCAATATTTCAGGCTTCATCTCGATTTTCACATCACTTGATGTAAGTATAAACCTGTCTGCAAGCAGCAAAAGCAGGATTACCGCAAGTATCCATATTAATTTTTTGTACATTTAGCTCATTCGGGTTTCCGGGGAAAGTATGTTAATCATCACCGAATTTTAACTTAACGTTCTTGGGAAGCTCAACCTTGCTTTCAGCATTCACAGGCTTGGAAGATTTTTCAGCTTTCTTTTCAGTGCCAAGGCGTTTTATTATAGTTTCATCCACTGCTTTTGCCTGAATAATTTCATCTTCAACTGATTTGCTGGATTCCGGGTCTGTTACCAGCAGATTCAGCATTGGTGTCTGCTGAAAATCTTCTGACTGGACAATACTAACATGTTCAAATTCTTCAAAAAGGCTTCGCTGGCCTGGTACTTTTTTCTGTCTGAATGCCGGAATTTTTGTTTTTATCCTGAATTCGTCATGCTGCTCGGTATTTACTGCTGCATCTTCGGTCTTATCTGAAAACAGCTTTATCTCATCATCTGTTCTTCCTGTCATATCAAGTTTTTCTGAAGATTCCCTTGCCTGTTTTTTCTTTTTCAGCTCTTCATATTTTCCGGTCTTATAAAGCTCTTCTCTTGTTGTGTTGATTTTTTCTACAAGGCTTTCTTCATCAGCATTAACTAATCTGTTATTCTTTACCTTAAAAACACCGTCTATCATAACGTCACTGAAATTATTCGAGGTAAGGTTATCAACTATAAAATCACAAACGCCTGAATAAGTATATTCCTCAGGGAAAAACTGGAACCTCAGATCAGATATATCTATAAAGCTGAACGTAGCCGGTTTATTTATATCGATACGGTAGTTATTATCCCCGTCAGAATTGCTGTCAAAGTATAATGAATGCGGTGTTCTTGTAATTGAGTTCAGAAGCTCTGTGCTTGAAAGGTTCAGTTCCTTATATTTATTCCTGAAAAGCCTCATATCTTTCAGAATATCCTCGCCAAGCCATCCTGTTGCTATGGAAAATTTGATCCCGTGCCCGATATAATCATCAATAGGAAAATATCGTGCAGTAAAGTAGTTTAGATCCCTGGGGCAAATTATTATATTAGCCTTTTTATCCTTGATGATCTTCATATCATTGTAATCCAGGTACAATGGATTTATTAGCGATGTGTGTGAATCAATGAGGTCATACTCATCAAATAATGATATTACTGACTTATGAAAGGTCTGCCTGAACTGGTCGGTTATATCTTTATTCACCGCTACTTCCAGGTATAGATCCCTTACATTGTGGCTTTTCAGCTCGGTTATACCTGATATATCATATACTGTAAGCTGGTTTTCCTGGGTTACATAGAAGGAAGGATTTAAATATTTGTAATCACGTATTGTATTTACATCCTGTTTGATAGGATAGCAAACTGAAATTTCCTGGCCTGTATTTTTAACAGCGTTTGTGATTGGTAACAGGTGATTGGTATCTTTACGCAGAGAGATCTCGTTCAAAAAACCCACGCCTGACTTCAATGACCGGTTGAATGAATAGCTGTAAATATTCTGCAGGTCATTCTGTATCGCTTCCCCGGGAAGCTCCTGGTAGAGGTAATTAAAAATCAGATCGGTGCAAAGGTCCTCTTCTGCTTTTTCGTAGTGTCTGCGCTTTAACAGGTAATGCAGCAGGCTGCCTTCTGAGCGTAAACATGCATTTACCAGCGGAGGCAGTAAAATTTTCTTTGAGCAGTCAATAATTTCGGCGGTGCCGCTGTATTGCTCTATCCACTTTTCAACTTTACCGGTACCTTTGGCAGTAGAGTCTGCCATATCAGTGATCCTGTTCTCATTTATAAGAATAGAATACCTTCCGAAGTCATTATTCTTATTGAATGTCAGTACGTATGCGTCTTTTAATATTATCAAAGGTCTTCTATAACAAATTTTTCATCAATAATGTATTTACTCTTAGTAAGCGTATTTTTTCCGCCGGTCAACAAAGCATATTCAAAACCTTCACGAACACTTGCAGCGCCATACTCACCTTTTACATTTACCGCTATAAAACCTACCTGGTAATCATGATCCCGGTTCTTGTGAGAAAGCAGGTTAAGCTTAATTACTCTTTTTACTGCATATTCACATGCTTCCTGAGGTGACATGCCCTGCGCCATCATTTCAACAACAAGGAAGCTTCCGCATGCCCTTACACACTCTTCTCCCCTGCCTGTTGAAGCTGCTCCGCCTACCTCTCCATCAACATATAATCCGGCTCCGATAATGGGCGAATCACCCACTCTGCCATGCAGCTTCCATGCAGTGCCGCTTGTTGTACAGGATGCGGAAATATGTCCGTTCTTATCAATTGCAACCATACCAATAGTATCGTGGTTGCCGTCATCGTTTATACCGAGTCCGCTTGATTTTTTAACCTTATATTCATCTGTGTGGAATTCCTGTGACCTGCCAAAGTTACCTTTTTTCCATTCAATATATTTTTTAATCGAGCCTTCTGTGTGAAGTATATCCGGCTGAAAGCCGTTTGTAATTGCAAAATTATACGCTCCTTCGCCGGCAAGGCAAACATGCTCTGTGTTTTCGAGTATAAGCCTGGCAACTGAAACGGGGTTCTTAATATGCTCAACACAAATTACCGCACCAATTCTTGCCTTCCAATCCATTATTGCGGCATCAAGTGTAACCCTGCCTTCGGCATCGGGCAAGCCGCCATAACCTACGCTCAGTACATTCGGGTCATCTTCTGCTACCCTTACACCCTGCTCAACAGCATCAAGCGAGGTGCCGCCTGAATTAAGCACTTCACCGGCTTTTTCATTGGCAGCCATGCCGTGTTTCCATGTAGATATTACTAATTGTTCCATAGCTACAAATATAATTAAAACCGTTATCTAATTAAAGAAATTGCAAAATATTCTTTAAATTTTATAAAGTTATTACATTTTTGATGAAAATACTCAATAAACTATAAAATTATTTTAATTCTTACTATTGCGGAATTAAAATATAAGTGCTAAATTTATAACGGTAATACGTTAACTATCCCCCAAAACAATGAGATATTTTATACTGGTTTTATCAGTTTTTTTGTTAATTTCCAATTCAGAAGCTAAAAAAAGAGGCACCGGAAGTTATAACAGGGTTGATTTTATGCTCACCCTTTCTGACGGAATTAAGCTGGACTGTACCAAATTCATTCCAACCGGTACCCCGCCTGCAGGCGGATGGCCCTGTGCGTTACTTGCACACGGGTATGGTTTAACAAAATATACTGATATGCCCGAAGCTGAAGATTATGCATCAGACGGTTATTACTCAATGGTATACAGTATGCGGGGACAGGGAATATCTGAAGGGGAATCGAATTTTATCAGTATGACTGAGGCAAATGATATTAAGCAGGTTGTACAATATATAAAAAGTGATGTTAACACCAACGATAATAAAATTCTGGTATCCGGCGGCTCACAGGGCGGTATTATACCGTTAATGGCTGTATGCACAGGCATGAACGTTAAAACACTGATAACTGATGTTGCCTCACCTGAACAGGGCTCTAACTGGATAGAGAACGGCGGTATTAAAATGACATTCCTCTGGACATGCGGATACCCCTCAAATATAGTAAGGTATAACCCGCTCGTCAGCAGGTTCAAACCATGGATCTATGCCAACTCAAAAGAAAAATGGGATAGCCTTTCTTATTACCTTCCTCAAAACCGTGACTTTTTGAACTTAATGAATAATTGCCAGTTACCGATTCTTGTTGAAAATGCATGGCAGGATAAATTTTTTAATACACTTGGTATGATAAGAAGCGCATATATACTGCCCTACAATAATATGAAAATGTATTACGGTGCAATGGATGGACATGGCAGTGATCTTGTTCAGGAAGAGGAAGATTACAAAGACCAGGTAATAAAAGACTGGCTGGACTATCACATAGAAGGCATTCAGAATAATGTAATGGATGTTAACCAGAAATTCACCTACGCTGCAAGCAGGTTTCCTGCAAGTGAAAGCCAGTGGACATGGAACAGGTATTACTCACCTACCTGGCCCCCTGCGGGAGTGCAGACAGTAAAGCTTTATTTCCATCCCGGTAACCAGCTCCAGGTCTATGGATACGGAGGCTCGCAGACAGAGGTTACATACAATAATGAAATACTTGATACCAATGTAACTATGGAGTATCTGGTAAATACAGAGTTCCGCGGTACGTTATTTGATGCCAAGTTCCGCAAGAATGAGCTGACATTTGATACTCCGGCTTTATTACAGGATGCAATTATGGCAGGTACACCTTATGCTTACCTGTATTATTCCTCATCAGCTAATTCCATCTGCCAGTATAATATTCAGATATGGGATGTAAGACCCAACGGCAATGAAAAGCTTGTTACAAGGATAAACTGGACTGACAGGGATTACAATGCAAACCAGGTTAAACAGAAATATGTTAACGGCCAGGCATATTCACATGTTTTCAGGACAGGAGATAAAATAAGAATTAAGCTTACCAATCTTGATAATGTGCCGCTGTATGATTTTAACGGTGATACCACCGATGTTTTCTTAAGAACCAACCCGTTCATGCTGCCTTCACTGAAAGCAGGCGCCAACAAGGTTTATATCAATAATAATTCCAGGTCATATATAGAGCTTCCCCTTATCAATTTCGTGATAGGGATCAAGCAGATATCCGCTGAGATACCTGAAAAATTCAGCTTAACACAGAACTATCCGAACCCGTTCAATCCAAAAACAAAGATCAGGTTCACAGTTCCCGCAACAGGTAAAAATAATTTTGTTAAAATAATCGTTTACGATATCACGGGTAAGCAGATAACCACACTGGTTGATGAGAACTTTGCCCCGGGTACTTACGAATCTGATTTTAACGGTGAAAATTATTCATCAGGTGTGTATTTTTACAGAATGGTTACCGGTAACTACTCGGAAACAAAAAAAATGATCCTGGTAAAATAACAGGCTTAATCCGGATAAGGCAGCCCTGCTGCTGATTATATTTTTTTCAGGCTAATTAATAATATTTCTGTATGAAAAAATATTTTATTTTATTTTCTGTTATATTTCTTCTTGGCTTCCTGCTGCTTCCCAAAAGAGATGCGGGGTCACTTAATACCGAAGGTGTTAATGCCCTGCCTGTAATAAATATTACCAATACAGAAATACTTACTTCAATTAATGCCTTAAGGATAACATATAATTTAAGTGATGCTGAGAACAATCCCTGCAGAGTAACATTAAAAATTTCAAACGATAGCGGTAAAACATTTTTATACCCGGCTGATTCAGTAAGCGGCGATATTGGCTATCCTGTTGCAACGGGTAATTCCCGGCAGGTTTACTGGTATTACAGTACGCTTCCCGTTGGCTTTAAAGCGAAGCTTATTGCAGATGACCAGCAGAATGTTGATATACAGCAGATAGTAAACCAGGTAGATAGCAGCAATATTATAAGTAATATGCAGTTCATCACAGGTATCCGCCACAGGTCAGCGGGTCCTGTTCAGCTTCAGCGGGTAAAGGATTCCATAAGTAACCGGTTCAACAGGTATAACCTGCAGACATCTGTACAAAGCTTTGACTATTCAGGCTATACAGCGCAGAACTTCATGGGCAGGCACCCGGGCACAACCAAGGAAGATACTACATATATTGTATGCGGGCATTATGAATCAGTAAGTATAAGCCCCGGAGCAGATGATAACGGAACTGCTGTTGCTGCTTTGCTTGAAATTTCAAGGATACTTTCAGGGTATAACTTCCGCAATACAATTAAATTCATCGGGTTTGATCTTGAAGAAGCCGGACTTGTAGGAAGCTCGAGGTATGTTTCCCAGGGAATACCCCCGTATGAAAAAATTGCCGGGGTAATTGATTTTGAAATGATAGGATATTACTGTGATCAGCCCAATTGCCAGCAAATACCTTCAGGATTCTGCACTTTGTTCCCTGCCGTTTGTGACAGCATAAATTCCCAGCAGGGCAGGGGTAACTTTTTAAATAATATTGCAAATGTAAACTCTTCTTCGTTAAGGTATGCTTACGATAGCTGCGCCAGGCTTTATGTGCCGCAGCTGAGGGTAATATCTCTTTCAACACCGGCAAACGGGCAATCAACCCCTGATCTCAGGAGAAGTGACCACGCGCCTTTCTGGGATGCAGGTTACAAAGCTTTAATGCTTACTGACGGGGCAAATTTCAGGAATCCCTATTACCACACTGCCAATGATAATTTATCAACCATTAATTTTCAGTTCTTAACCGGCAATGTTAAGGCTACTGTTGCAGCATTGGCAAGCCTGGCCGGTATACAGCACAGTACATATACAGTAAGCGGCTTTTTAAGCCTTATAGGAATTCAGCAGATTTCTTCACAAATCCCGGGGGAGTTCACTTTATCACAAAATTATCCAAATCCATTTAACCCGGCTACAAAAATTAGGTTTACTGTTCCTGCTTCAGGTAAAAATGTATTTACCGAACTAACCGTTTTTGATATGACCGGTAAAATGATAAGCACTATTGTAAAGCAGGATTTATTGCCTGGTACCTATGAAGCTGAATTTAAAAGTGAAGATAATTCAACAGGTATATATTTTTGCAAAATGAGAGCAGGTAATTTTACCCAAACGATAAAAATGATACTGATTAAGTAGGCAGTGTCTTAATAAACGGCTATTAAACATTTATTTACATTCCAATTTATATCACCTTTTTATATTAGCTATTCTTACTAACATAACGCTAAAAAACACATCTTTTTTACGGTATTTTCTACATTGTAAATAATATATGATTAAAGTATAATTGTTTTCTGGATTGGAAAAACTAACTAATTTTTAACTTTTTACAAACTAATTTTAAAATATGAAAAAATTTATCACTCTGTTTTTAGTTGCAGTAATAGTTCCTGTATTTCTTTATTCACAGGATTATAACAAGCTGAATACCCCAAGAAATCCTGTCGGACCTAATTCCGTAATCGGAAGTGAGCCGCCGGTACCATTTTTGGCAACATTCGGACCTGAATCATTTGAAAGCCCAACATTTCCTCCTGCAAGCTGGACAAGGTTAAATCCTGTTGGCGGCACAGGCTGGGATAGGATCACAAACGGAACAAACGTTCCGGGCTGGGGAACAGCAGTTGTTGGTTCAACACCTCCGGGCGGCGGAACAGCCTGCACATACGCTACTTATTTTAACGGCGGAGCAACATCAAATGATATGTGGCTTATAACACCGCAGATAATGAATATCAGCTTAAACGATACATTGGTATTCTGGGTAAAAAAATGGCCCGGACTTCAGTATGTTGATAATCTTGATATAAAAATTTCAACAACAACAAATTCATCAGTTGCATCATTCACATATACAGTTGCAACAATTGTTTTCCCTGCTATCAACGATACAGCATGGACACGTAAAGCATACGCTTTAGGCAGTGTTTCAGGCTTAACAGCAGGCTCAAACATCTATGTTGGCTTCAGAGAGCATGTAACAGATAACTTAAATGATGGCGACGTAGTTGGTCTTGATCTTATCAGCTTAGTAGGCTCAACAGTTGGCGTTATCAATAACGGTACCGGAGTTCCTTCTTCATACGAGCTCGCTCAGAACTATCCAAACCCGTTCAACCCGTCAACAAAGATCAATTTCAGCATTCCTAAATCAGGCAACGTTAAGCTGGCTGTTTATGATATGATAGGTAACGAAGTATCAGTTATTACAAACGGTGAGCTGGCTGCAGGAAATTACACAGCAAGCTTCAATGCTTCAAAGCTTTCAAGCGGTGTTTATTTCTACAAGCTTGTTACAGGTGAATTCACCTCAACAAAAAGAATGATACTGGTAAAATAATTTTTACCAAAATATAATATTCATAACAAAGGCGGGTATTACCCGCCTTTGCTGTTTTTAAAACCTGATACTTACAGCGCAGTAATAGCTGCCCTGCTCAAAAACCCTGTCATTACCGTTATTAAGTATATTTTTAAGCAGAGTATTAATTACAGCGTTTTTTAGTACAAAGCCAAGAATGGATTTTATCATTTTACCGGCGGGCAAAAGATGCTTAACGGAATTATCGATTATCATAATTGCGGCTCCCTGAAGAGCCATCAGCTTAAAATGCTCCTTTACTGCTTTTATTGGAATGAAATAGCTTGAATTATGAACTGCATATATACTGATAAAATCCAGCGGCTGGATGAACATATCGGGCGTAAAGTTCACAATGGCGTACCTGTCCCAGAATCCGCCGAACCTTATGTTCTGCCTGAAGGATGATACAATATTGAACCTGCTTTCTTCCTTCATGGTTTTGCTTTTCTGCAAAAGATCGAAAGAGTAGCGGTAGAATTCTATACTACGCACCTTCTCCTTACTGTTATCCTTTGATGCATCCTTTTCTTTTTTAAGATCCTGCTGTAAGAGGTATTTTTGATTTAACACATTATCACCGCTCTCATTCCCGGGAGCAGTACTTCTGATATCCTGGCTGAATGAAAAATATTGAACAGAGTAAAATACCAGTATTATTTTAATAACATGTTTTATCATCTTATTAAAACGTTAAGTGTATGGTTTAATACTCCCTTAAAATGATAAATTTTTTATCTTAAATCAAGCAGATAAATATAGCGGTAATTGTTAAAATGGAATTCCCGGCAATTAAATGTATTTTACAATAAAAAAAGCCGGAAACAATGTTCCGGCTCTTTAATAATAAAAATCAGTAAATTTTATATGTAAGAAAATTCTGTTTGTATACCGTAGAATTTCTTAAGCAGCTCGTATATAAGATAGCTGGAGTCACCAAAGCCGTAAGTATAGTTATACTTGGATTGATGTACCTTCCTGTAATCTATAGCTTCGGTTAAAAAGCTGGTAATTTCAGGCTTATCTATCGGGAGCAGCTTCGCGTTCTTCTTAAGTACTTCGGGGCGTTCAGTGGTCTTTCTGAGTACTCCGCACGGTACATTAAAGAAGAGCGACTCTTCCTGCAGTCCGCCTGAATCAGTCAAAATACATCCTGCATTTTTAACATAGCCAAGCATTTCAAAGTAATCATGTATAGGCTTCATTATGATAAGCTTTTTGTGCGCGTGACCGTTCATAACTTCGTCAAAAGCTCTCTGTATCAGCGGGTTGGGATGCATAAGATGCAATATCTCAGTGTAGCCCTCAACATCATCCATTACGGAGTTCAGCACTCTTGCGTAATCGGCAACAAAGCCCCAGTTTTCTCTGCGGTGGAATGTGCTTAATATATAATTCTTCTGGTGCGGCTCCTTAATTTTCTTTTCTTTTATGAGTGTGAATATTGCGTCATTAATAGTATTGCCAATTACAAAAATATTTTCAGCTTTAATGCCTTCCCTTATCAGGTTATCGCGGTTAATGCCTTTTGGCGCAAAATGAAGTGTTGTCATTCTTGCAACCGCTTCGCGCATAAATTCCTCGGGGAATGGGTTCATCTTGTCATAGGTCCTTAAGCCTGCTTCAGCGTGGAAAACCGGTATCTGGTTCAGGAAGCCCCAAAGCGCTCCCGCAAATGCAGATGCTGTATCACCCTGCACAATTATTCCATGCAGCATGCTTTTGGTTACCGGTGACTTCTCGCCGAACTTCTCGTTGAAATCGTTGAGCAAATGCGCAATAAGCTCATTTAAATCACTTGAGCGGTTTTGTTTTTCTGTTGCGGTAATATCAGGATGGATACCGATATTTTCGAGTATATCACCTGATATCTTCTGCTGGGCTGTGTTATAAAGCAGCGGGTAGAATTCATCAGATTTTTTGAGTATCCGGTATAATACAAAAAGCTTCAATACTTCGGGTCTAGTACCAAAAATGAGTACAATTACCTTTTTCCCTTTCAGATCTTCCGGGTTAATGCCGATATTTATATTTTCCAAAGCCATATGTTTATTTTCAGATAACAAAGATAACTAACCGTAAATTAAGATAAAACGAAGATTAATACCGTTTTACCGTGATGTGCGCATTAAATAAGCAAAGCTAATAATTGTATTTAAGGGCTGATTTTAAGTGTAAATTTGATGGTTTTATTTTGTGGGAATTATTTTATATATCCTGCCTTCGCCGGGGGCAAAATAGTTCAGGTTAACTGAAACAACGCCCTCATTATTGCTGAATTCTCCCATTGTATCACCGCTCAGTATCTCAACAACTTTCCATTTTCCCGAATTCTTAAAAAAGGGTGAGTCAGAACGCAGCTCTGCCCTGATAAATCTTTCACCGTCATTGTGATCCTCTCTTTTTGGTGAGCATCTTTTATTGAGTATCATAAAATAATATTCATCCCCGCCGCCTTCTTTCTTAAAAGTGGATACCTGTATAAATCTCTGCTGCTCACATTCATAATTCAGCCCGGCAGGCGCAGGTAATTTGGGAATGCCGCCAATGCACCCGGATGGCTGAGCTGCCATGCTGAAGGTGATTATGTTTGCAAAGTAAGAGCCGCCCAACAGCATATTCCTTTCATTTTCATACCGGTATATATATGAATATGTTTCCCTGTTATCAAACTGCATTAAAAGGGGTCCCCATGTATTTATTCTTTTAGATATATCCAGCACCCTGCTCCACTTATCCTGGCCGTATACATTTAATTTCCTGATCTTATCATTATTGCCTGTTAACCCGAAGCTGTAATTTTTATCGGTATTTTCGGCTTCGTTTGATGAAGGAAGCCACCAGTACATAATGCCTTTTGCACCGTAAGCAACAGCCATATTGGTCATAAGGTCAAGCTCTTCATTGGTAGGCTCCCTGTCAACTTCAAAATCGCTCATCCACTGGTGCGCCTGCAGCATTGCTATGTAGGGAATGTTCTGCATTCTTGATACGGCGTTACCGCGCTTAAGCAGGTATGTAAACA
>JAPUEV010000026.1 GCA_027492415.1 Ignavibacteria bacterium | reverse complement strand
TATCAAATACTTTTTCAATTGATACAGCCACGGTTAAATATTACCCTCTTTCAATAGGTAATAAGTGGACGTACAGTCATTTTGCCACAAACGGTCCTTCTTACAGGTATCAGGAAAAAATTACGGGTACTATAAGTATCAATGGACATTTTTATTATATATTTACAATGTACAGGGCCGGTTATTCTCCAGTGGAATCTTACAGGCGGGTTGATTCTGTAAAAAATATTATATTAACATATACAACCAGTGCGGGCTGCTCATGGCTTGTTAATGAATTTACAGGAGATAGTTTAAGCGCTAAAACCGGTGATTCATCCAGGTATAACTGCTCATATTTTTATAGGGCAGATACAACAACAAAAACACTTTTTGGGATTCCAAGGAAAACCAAACGGTATAACTGGTCAGATTATTTTGAAGCCGGTGCTACAAGAGAATTTGCAAGAGATATTGGCTTTACATATGAATCTTCATTCGGGCATACAAACCAGTCATCCAACAGCCTGACAGGATGTTTTATTAACGGAACAATGTACGGAGATACTTCGCTGGTTGGTGTAAATATTCTCAGCTCTGAAGTTCCTGAAGTGTTCACGTTAACCCAAAATTATCCAAATCCGTTCAACCCGGTAACAAAAATCAAAATCGATATTCCGGCATCTGTAGAGACGTCCCGCTGGGACGTCTTAATTACCATCTATGATGTCATTGGCAAGGAAATCGCCATACTCGTAAATCAGCAGCTTCAGCCCGGAAGCTATGAAACAGATTGGGATGCATCGGCATATCCAAGCGGAGTATATTATTATAAGCTTGAAGCTACAGACCCTTCGACTTCGCTCAGGGTGACAGATACAAAGAAAATGGTTTTGATCAAATAATTCAGGTATTTAATAAAATGTCTGTGAGAATATTTTTAATTTATAAAAATTTATTAAAATGAAACCACTTAAATTTAAACTGGTTTTAACAGCATTGTTAATTTTTACATCTAATATTTTTTCACAAAGCGGAAATATTGCTGACTATTTACCTCTGCAGGTAGGAAATGTTTGGGTTTACCAGCATTCCACTTACGGCTCTCCGCCATGCTATTGCAGTAAAAAGATAAGGGTAAAAGTTACGGGTACAACTGTATATAACGGAAAGACATATTTCCAAAACCAGGTAGCTAACCAGATAATTTCATGTCCCCGTTCATGCGATATTGGTTTCTTGCCGTATGATTCACTGATGAGGGTTGATACTGCCTCAGGCAAAGTTCTAAGATATGCCCCTGGTGCAGGTTGTATTACGGCAAATGAATTAATGCTGGATAGCTTAAAGGCACGGAAAAACGATACAATAAGAGTGTACTGCCAGCCTCCGCTATGGTATCTTACTTATGTTTGTTCAGATACAAATAATATTACTTTCTTTGGTTCAAGCAAGCAGGCCAGGATTTTCAGTGTTTTGGGATTTGAAGGAGGATGGACCCGTACTTATCTTAAAGGGATAGGGCTGATCCGAAATAATTGTTACGCGGTCAGCTGTAATGGTTTTACGGAATTGCAAGGCTGTGTTATAAACGGCGTTGTTTACGGTGATACCGGTTTTGTTGTTGGAATTAACCAGATATCTTCAGAAATTCCCGAAAATTTTTCATTATTCCAAAACTATCCCAATCCATTTAATCCTGTAACAAAAATAAAATTTGATATAGGCGGTTCATCAGCAGCCCAGACATTCCTGTATGTGTATGATATTTTAGGAAATGAAATTGCTGTACTCGTCAATGAACAGCTCCATCCCGGAAGCTATGAAGCTGACTGGGACGCCTCCGCATTTCCAAGCGGTATTTATTATTATAAAATTGAAGCCGGTAGTTTTTCAGATACAAAAAAAATGGTACTAATTAAATAATATTTTAAAATGAAATATTTTAAATTCTGTTTATTTGCGTTTTTGTTTTTACAACCCGTAGTTTTTTCGCAGCAGTTTTATTTTGAACAGAACTCCGGTACAACTAAAAGCTTAAGATCTGTATGCATGTCACCTGACTATTTTAATATATACAGGGTTTGGGTATGCGGTGATAGCGGTACTGTACTTGTAACAACTAACCAGGGGACAAACTGGCTTAACAGGAGTAATTCAACTATACCGGTTACTGTGAATCTTAATAATATTAACACGTATGCACTTGATACGGCAATCGTTTCCGGAAACGGCAGCTCATCAACATTTTCATACAGGACTGTTAACGGCGGCCTGAACTGGAGCCAGGTATTTACCCAGCCAACAGGTTCTGTTAACGGGGTTTGGATGAAGAATGCAATGAACGGGTTTATGTGCGGTGATCCTGTTGGCGGCAGGTGGTCATTATGGAAAACAACTAACGGAGGAGCAAACTGGGATTCAGCCGGTTTATACCTGCCGCAGGCTGGAAGCGAAAAAGGGTGGTCAAATTCGCTGCAGGTTTTGCGCAATAATATTTGGTTTGGTACTAATAATTTCAGGATATATTATTCTTCCAATTATGGTTCAAGCTGGGGCGTCATTTCTACAGCCCCCGAGGTAAATTCTACTTCATTATGGTTTTATTCAATTGATACATCAAAAGGCTGTTTTGGAGGGGCTAATTTTTACAGTACAGCTAATCTTGGGTCAAACTGGATATCACATACCTGCCCGGGAACTGGTTATTTGAAAGGGTATTGCTTCGGTCCGGTTGGTGTTTATGATGACCCGTGGGGACAGTGTTTTGTTCTCAGGGAAGGCGGCAGCAGTATATATATGAGCGGCCAGTTATTTTCAAATTTTATGACCGATTATACAACATCTTCCGGAACATATAATCATTTAGCTTATAATAATTTTTCTAATTCTTTTGGTGTTGGCATGTATTCATGGGCTGTCAAGAATAATGGCGGTATTACAAAATTTTCCACTTTCAGAGGCGGCGCAGTCACACAAATTTCATCAGAAATACCGGAAAGATTTTCATTATCCCAAAATTATCCGAACCCGTTTAACCCTGTTACGCATTTTGGATTTAGGATCGCAGTTTACGGAGCAGTTAAGCTTAGTATCTATGATGCTCTTGGCAGGGAAGTCGAGATTTTGTTAAATCAGAATTTACACCCTGGAAGCTATGAAGCAATGTGGGATGCAACTGCATTCCCAAGCGGAGTGTATTTTTATAAGCTTGATGTTAATTCTTCAAATAGTTCAGAGCGTAGGTACACGGAAACAAAGAAAATGGTACTTGTAAAGTAATACCGTATCTGATTCTATTATTAATTATATAATCAAGCAAATAGTAACATATTATATAAAATCTTTAATTATTTACTTTTCTTTGTAAGAATATTCTTACAAACAGTAATTTTATTTCATTAAAAGGCATTAATATATTCCATTTATAACCCTAATACTTAGTATAAGTTATAGTTATAATGTTATTGTTGCAGTTTTTTAACTAGTTGATTTAACTAATTCTTAAGCAAATAATAATCTTGCAACTATTTTTTTTAGATGTTACTTTGTTGTATGTAAAATAAATACTTACAATATACAGATACCATTTATGAGGAAATATTTAATACTTTTTATAATTTTATTTTGTATCCCATTATTTTCGCAAACCGAAATATCAAAAAGCAGTAAAAATGTTATCAGCTATATAGACCCTGTCCCAGGAGCAAAGCTTGTAAAGCCGCAAACCACCATTATTTTCAGGACAGGATTAAATTTATACGAGCAATCACTTCTGAAAAAAGGTTCAATTTCAATCTTTGGCAGTATCAATGGAAATTACAGCTATTCTATTTCTAAAAGTCCGGCTCAAGAGGTTTATATAATTAAAACTGACCGGAATTTTGCTTTAGGAGAAACAATATCAATAAACTTTACTGATAAAATCAAGCTAAGTAGCGGAAACAGGATAAAAAGCTTTTCATCTTCATTTAAAACTATTCCGTTTGAAATACCTCAAAGCAATTTGCAGGGTCTTGTTAATGAAATCCCTGAAAATGAACTTCGTAAACTGCTCAATAATACAGATAACACGCAGGGTGAAGATGAGTTTCCGCAGATCACAATTACAA
>JAPUEV010000025.1:3852-4100 GCA_027492415.1 Ignavibacteria bacterium | reverse complement strand
TTCTGCTGTTTTTTAATCTGAGCGCAGACACTGAAAATGAATATTTGAGTGATGGTATTACCGAAGAGCTACTTAACGCATTCACAAAAGTGAACGGGTTACAGGTTACATCCAGGACTTCTGCGTTTGCATTCAAAGGAAAGAACACTGATATACGCGAAATAGGTATTCAGCTTAATGTTGACAGGATACTTGAAGGAAGCGTGCGCAAATCAGGCAACCGCGTTCGCATAACTGCGCAGCTTATA
>JAPUEV010000025.1:0-3842 GCA_027492415.1 Ignavibacteria bacterium | reverse complement strand
GATGGTTATCATATTTGGAGCGAGAATTTTGACCGTGACTTAACGGATATATTTGAGCTGCAGGATGAGATAAGCAGTATCATAGTAAATAAATGCCGTGTAAATCTGACATCAAAAGAACACAGCGAAAAGCTTGTAGCCGTTCCAACTCATAACATCGATGCTTATTCACTTTTCCTTAAGGGCATTCATTTCTATAATAAAATTACGCCGAAGAATATAAAAAGATCAATCGAGTATTTTGAAGAAGCTATAAAGCTTGAGCCTGCTTATGCATATGCCTATGCTATGGCAGCAGAAGCTTATGCTTTCCTCGGCTCAACGGGACAGATGCAGCCCAAAGAAGCATTTGAAATTGTGCACAGGTACAGTGATAAAGCTATTGAGCTTGATAGTCAACTTTCTGCGGGATACGCAGCCAAAGGCTCTGCGTATTTGCTGTATGACTGGAAGTGGAAGGAAGCTTATGAATCACTGGTTAAAGCAATAGAGCTGAATCCTGCATCAACAGATGCTCACCAGTTGCTTTCATTTTATTACCTGATCACAGGAAGAAAGAGCGACGCAGTTGAAATAATGGAAAAAGCGCTGGCGGTCGACCCGCTTTCGCCAATTGTGAATAAATCACTTGTTGATGCTTACCTGATCGCTGGCAGAGCTGATGATGCTATCAGGCAGGCTGATTCACTGCTTGAAATGCACCCCGGTATGCGTGTTGCAATGGAATTAAAAGGCTGGTGCTATGGTGCAAAAGGGCAGTGGCAAAAAGCAGCAGAAATATTTAAGGAAGTGCGGTTGCAGATTAAACATCCGTTAAAAGGATTCACCCCGATCGGCTGCGCATATGCAAATATGGGTGAAACAGAAAAAGCATATGAGTGCATTGCCAAAATTGAACAGTGGCAGCGTGAAGAACCGGGCGTGGTTGTTGATGCTGATCTGGCAATGATATGGCTATCGCTTGGTGAAATTGATAAGGCGTTCTATCATTTATTCCGCTGTGTCGATAAAGGCATCGGACCCGCTGCAATAATTATCGAGCATTCCGCATTCAAGGTCCCGCGCGATGACCCCAGGTTTAAGGAGCTAAAGGAGAAATTCAAGCTGGCAGAATTCATTTGATAAGTAAAACCAGATTAAAAGTAAAGATAGTGAATAATGAAAATATTTATAATATTTATCTTCAGCATTTTTTATACGAATGTAACATTTACACAGACAGATTCAGTAATTAATGTAAAAGATATTGAAGTGCTGACAGGCAGCTGGTACGGGAGCTTAACTTACCTGGATTATTCAACAAATAAACCATATACAATGCCCGCAGATGTTGATATTTCAAGAATACCCAATGAGAATAAATTCATTTTCAAGAATTCATACCCTGATGAACCTGCAGCTAATTCAGCAGATACTGTAATATTATCTGCTGATGGTAAAATGATAGGCAATGAAAAGGTTAAATCTCTTAACCTGCTGGATAATGGAAATAAAGAAATAATTACTGAATATAATGATGTAGACGGTAATGATAAAAAAAATGCAGTAATCAGACACATATATTTGGTAAGCAAGGATATATTTATCATCAGGAAAGACGTGAAGTTTGAAGGAGAATCTGAGTGGATCAAAAGGCATGAATACAGCTATAAAAGAACAAAACCTTAGAATAGGAAATTACTTACAATTGAGCGTATAGATAGTACTAATTCATATTTTTACGAAATATTATATTTCTCATTTCTTACTTGCATTTTTTAAAATATACCTTATATTTGCTGTTAACGTTAACAATTTCATTGAAAATCTCACAATAACAACCTAATTTAGCCTATCGAACTTTCTACATATCGTTTTTAAACTAAAAATCCACAGTTTGCACAAAATAAAATATTTTTTCATACCGCTTATTCTCGGGATTCTTATGTATTCCTGCGAAAAGGACGATAATTCCATTATTGATCCTGTACTTCACTTTCCTTTAATTACATCAAGTTTTTATACACCACAGGTCTTAAATTCCGATACTATTGGTATCGTTGCCGGGGCTACTGTTGAATCAATTGACCCTGTTGAAAAAGTTGAAGTCAAATTGTATGATTACACAACTAATGTGCTGGTTACCGCCCTATTGAAAGATGACGGGGTATTTCCGGATACATCAGCAGGAGACGGGAAGTATACTGGTATTGTAAGCTATATTTTCGATTGCCGCCAGGTTGGTGCTCATAAAATTGAATTTCTTGCAACAAGTACTGCAGGTTTAACAAGTAACCCTATTCAGAACACTGTAAATATTATAAGGGCACCAAACCAGCCTCCTGTTGTTTCGGGAATAGTCATTTCCCCCGATAGCATTCAGGTTAATACACCTGCATTTTTTGTGTTTATGATATCAGCAACAGATCCTAACGGTGCATGCGATATTGCAAAAGTATTTTATACAGGTTTCCGTCCAAGCGGCGTACCTTTATCATCCTCACTTGAATTATTTGATGATGGAAGCTGCTGCCCGGTAGGCGGCACATCTGCAGTGAGCGGAGATACTACTGCAAATGACAGCAAATTTACCAGGCAGACTTTCGGTCCGCCAAATGAAACAGGTTATTACAGGTATTTTATTCGTGCAGTTGACCGTTCAGGTGATACAAGTAATATTTTAACTGATTCCATTTATGTTTATTAAAATTCCAGAAATGAAAAAATTCCTCATAATAATATTACTGGCAGCGGTTAAATTAAGCTTTGCTCAAATGCTGCCTAACGATTTTAAAATATCAAACGATATTTATAAGAGCCTGAAGCCTGAACAAACGGTAAATAAACCGAACAATCTCATTGGCAGGTTCACCGCAGCGCCTACAACTTCACAGACTATCATATCAAATTTTATTACTGATGTTATTGTAGTAAACAATTCAGCAGGTGATACTATCTGGTTCGGTACAGGTAAAGGCATTTCACGCACTACTAACCGCGGTTTAACGTTCCAGAATTATTACGGAACTGAGCCATTCAAGGATGACGATGTATCCGGACTTGCAGTTTATCAGAACTGGGTGGTAGTTTCTACTGCTTACTCGCAAAAAATTGGCGATACATACGTGCCAACCGGCACAGGGATAAAAGTTTCCTCAGATTACGGTACAACATGGTCTGCATACCCGCAGCCGATGGACGGGCTTGGGGATTCTGTCATACAATACGGCATAAGTACTATCAGGGCATTGCCTGTAGTTGTGGATGAATACAATTTATCATACGATATTGCAATTACAAAGAAAAACAATTCTTCTGATTCGCTTGTCTTCTGGATAACCTCCTGGGCAGGCGGTACCCGTAAATCAACTGATTTTGGTGCTTCATGGCAGCGTGTAGTTCTGCCGCCTGATGCTTTTAATACAATTACACCAACAGGGGGTCCCTACAATTTTGAGCTTAACCCCCGTGACCCGCCGCAGGGCAATAATAACCACAAAGGATTTTCAGTGACCGCTGAAAATGATTCCACTATATATGTTGGTACTGCAAACGGTATCAACAGGTCAAATGACTGGGGAATGAGCTGGAAGAAATATAATTATGATTCAACAGGCTCAGGCAATGGTGTATCAGGTGATTTTGTTGTAGGGCTCGATGTCCAGAAATACGGCAACCGTACAGTTATCTGGGGCTCGACAAATGTTACCAAGCCCGGTGAGTTTTCTGCATTCAGCTATTCATCAAACGGCGGCCTAAAATGGGCAAATACACTAGAAGGCGCGTTTACCCATAATGTAGGCTTTAAGGATTCCATAGTATACGGCGCAACTGATAATGGTGTTTGGAGAAGCTACTTCACT
>JAPUEV010000024.1:2451-4116 GCA_027492415.1 Ignavibacteria bacterium | reverse complement strand
TTGGCTATTTCTGCTAATTTTTCATTATTTTTGTTAATAATCAATCTATTTTTTTTCAATGGTTTTTATTTGCCTCTTTAGACTATGATATATATAAGAATACTCTTTGCAGTACTTTTGTTCTCTGCTGTTATTTATTCACAGCAGGGCAGTACTGTTTATGTCATAAAAATAGACGGCTCTATTAACCCTTCAACTTCAGACTACATACATAAAAGCATTGAAGAAGCCAAAAACAATAATGCCGTGTGCCTTATCATCGAGCTGAATACTCCCGGGGGATTGCTTAAATCAACAAGATATATTGTAAGTGATATACTTGGTTCACCTGTGCCTGTAATTGTATTTGTATCACCCGGCGGCTCACAGGCAGCTTCGGCGGGAGTTTTCATAACGCTGGCATCACACATTGCAGTTATGGCACCCGGTACTAATATCGGCGCATCACATCCCGTAAGCGGTGATGGAAGCAAGATGGACTCCACCATGAGCGAAAAAGTTACCAACGATGCCGCGGCTTTTATACGATCCATAAGCGAAAAAAGAAAACGCAATGTTAAATGGAGCGAAGATGCTGTAAGGAACAGTGTATCTATCACCGAAACTGAAGCATTGAAAGATAGCGTAATTGACCTTGTTGCAAATGATGTAAACGACCTGCTTGCGAAAATTGATGGCAGGGAAGTGGAAACATCCACGGGCAAAAAAATACTAAACACTAAGAATGCTTCAATTGTTAATTTTGAAGAAAGCTGGTTCCAGAAATTCCTTGGTATAGTAAGCGACCCCAACATTGCATACATACTAATGATGCTTGGTGTGTGGGGAATAATTCTCGAGTTCTACCATCCCGGAGCGATATTACCCGGTGTTGTTGGCGCAATTTGTATTCTGCTTGGCTTATACGGTTTGCATACGCTGCCGATAAATTACGCTGGAGTTCTGCTGATACTGCTTGCGATAATACTATTTATTGCGGAAATTAAAGTAACAAGCTACGGCATGCTTACAGTGGCGGGAATAATCAGCATGTTCATCGGCTCAATGATGCTGATTGATTCCGGCTCACCATTAGAAACTGCAATATATATTTCAATGAAAGTGATAATTACTACGGTAATTATTATTGCGGGATTGTTTGCTTTGCTTGCATGGATTGTTGTAAAAGCACACAGGCGTAAAGCTATGACAGGTGTATCAGGTATGATAGGCGAGATTGGCGAAGTGTTCATAGATATTGTTAACGGTACCGGGACAGTTAAAATAATGGGCGAGATATGGAAGGCTGATTCGAATGAAAATATTAAAAAGGGCGATAAAGTGAAAGTGCTTGATGTGAAGGATCTGACGATAGTAGTACAGAAGTTATAAAGTTTGTTTTTAAAAATGATTTGGATGAATATATGTTTATGCCCTTCGACTCCGCTCAGGGCGACAAAATCCTCCTGCGATTGAGGTATTCAAAATGAAGTATCATTCTTGAGAGAAAAAAAAGAATATGTCAGCCTGAGCGCCATGCCTGCGGCAGGCAGGGAGTCGAAGGCTGTTAATCTTGCAAAGGGAGAGGATGGTAGTTCCGAAATGAATGATAACACTTCGATTTCGCTTTAATGTGAAATAAATAAAAAAGTATTTAACAAATTTAAACCATAAGGCGACCATATG
>JAPUEV010000024.1:0-2441 GCA_027492415.1 Ignavibacteria bacterium | reverse complement strand
AGCTATAAAGTTTGTAAGGTTATAAGGTTTGTAAAGTTATAAAGTTTGTAAGGTTATAATATTTTGTAGTCGCAGCCTTCAGGCTGCGTTGAAAATGCAGGAAATTGGAAATATTAATTTAAACCATAAGGAGACCATATGGAGGCAGTAATAATAACATTTTTGTTCTTTGTATTCCTTTTCTTTGTCATAGTTCTCTTCAGCATGATAAAAGTAATGAGGGAGTATGAAAGAGGCGTCATTTTCAGGCTTGGAAGGTATTCACAGACCAAGGGACCCGGACTTATTATACTTATACCGTTCATTGATAAAATGATAAAAGTAAGCCTGCGTACGCTTGTAATGGATGTACCTTCGCAGGATATAGTTACCAAAGATAACATTTCAGTAAAGGTAAACGCAGTTGTGTACTTCAGGGTACTGCAGCCTGAAAAAGCTGTGATTGAAGTACAGGACTTCCTGTTTGCAACTTCACAGATCGCGCAGACAACACTCAGAAGCGTACTGGGTCAGTCAGAAATGGATGAGCTCTTAAGCGAGCGTGATGAGATAAACAAAAAACTTGCGGTGATAATCGATGAACATACTGAACCGTGGGGAATAAAGGTTTCAAATGTGGAAGTAAAACAAATTGACCTGCCGATAGAAATGCAGCGCGCAATGGCTCGCCAGGCTGAGGCTGAAAGAGAAAGAAGAGCAAAGATAATTCATGCTGATGGTGAGTTCCAGGCATCACAGCGCCTTGCTGATGCAGCTGAAGTTATAAACAAGCAGCCGATATCGTTACAGCTGCGTTACCTGCAGACCTTAACAGAAATTGCGACCGAAAAGAATTCAACAATAATCTTCCCGCTGCCTGTTGATATAATATCACAGTTCATGAAGATGGTGGATAACGGCACAAAGAAGTAAACATTAATTTGGCTTAGTATTTGCAGGGCAGTCTGTTAGCAGGCTGCCCTTTTTTGTTTGTAAATATAATCAATTTATATTATTTTTAACTAATCAAATTCCAAATAATTTGAAAAAACTGCTTAAAATAACGCTTACGCTTGTAATTACAGTAATAATTGTAACCGGCATTTTAATACCTGAAATAATACTTGGTACACCTGCCTCTCCCGCAGTTGGCAACTGGTACCAGCAGTTTTTACCGAATACAAACGGAGCATCTATAAGAGACATTACTTTTACTGACAGTTTGAATGGTTTTATTGTAACAAGTATAGGAGGGAGTAATAGCTATATTCTTAAAACTACAAACAGTGGAGATAACTGGATAATAAAATTCAATCATACTGATCCGTTTGTCAGAGTTAAATTTATTAATAACACTACAGGTTTTACAAATGCCTTTCAAACTATATTTAAAACTACAAATGCCGGCGAGAATTGGAGTCCTATAAATTTACCGGGAATATTTGGTGATGATATGTTTGTATTAAATAATGATTCAATTTGGCTTGCAATGAGTGCAAGTCTGGGAGGCGGCGTATTTTTCACTTCCAACGGCGGAACGAATTGGGTACAGCAATACAGCGCAGGCAGTCAAAACCCTGAGAAGATATATATGTATAATGCGAGGATAGGATTTATATCCGATAATTCAGGTGCATCGAGTATTCGCAAAACAACAAACGGCGGTTTGAACTGGACAGTTAGTGTAAACGGTGCGTGGTTTAATGATATGAAATTTAATGATAGTCTGACAGGCTGGTATTCTGATGTAAATGGTATTTATAAAACTACAAATTCCGGTTTAAATTGGTTTGCACAGGTTATACCAAGCGGACCAAACATAATTCTTGATGGAATAAATAAATTATCCATAATAAGCAAAGATACACTATGGGCTTCCGGTAACGCAGTATTTTATCCAAATAGTCAAATACGAGGTATACTGCTTCGCACAACCAACGGAGGCACTAATTGGTTATTCCAGATACCGGATACAACAATACATAATGTTTTCTATTCAACTGTGCAATTTATTAATTCAAATTCCGGTTGGGCATATAAATATACCCAGGGGATACACACTACCACTGGCGGGGATCCAATTTGGCTAACAGCAATTGAACAAACAAGTTATGAAGTACCAAAAGAATTCAAGTTATACCAGAATTATCCTAATCCTTTTAATCCTGAGACTAATATAAAGTTTCAGTTATTAAAACAAGCTTATACTGAAATAACAATATATGATATTACCGGAAGGAAAATACAGAAATTATTAAATGAAGAGCTTATAGCAGGTGAATATGAAATTGATTTTAATGCTGCAGGTTTGGCAACAGGTACTTATTTTTACAAATTAACGGTAACAACAGGGAAGGAGGTTTTTACAGATACTAAAAAGATGATTTTAATAAAATAGTATTTTAAAAAGAGAATTAAGTTATTTTATGCGCTAGGTAGGGGTGCCAAACATAAAATTAATA
>JAPUEV010000023.1 GCA_027492415.1 Ignavibacteria bacterium | reverse complement strand
TTGGATGGTATGGTCCGTATCAAAGAATTGCATACCAGAATAAATTCGGATATCCTGAATGGATCCTGCCCAGAACCAGCGATTACCTGTTTGCCTGTGTGCTTTGGTATTATGACCCCGAAAAAGCAGCAGAATATGATATGGTAAAAGCTGATCCTAAAAAGAAAATAGAAGTTCAGCCGGAAGACCAGAAATACTGGATCAAAGTAAAAGAACAGGAAGATAAAGCAGAAAATAAGTAGATAACAAAAACAGTATCCTGTTATAAAAAGCAACTGTTTATATTGTGTTAACGAAATTGATTTTAATTTAATATATTTATGACTGCATATTTTATAAGGCGTTTTCTGCTGATCATACCAACATTTATAGGGATCACCCTGATAGTGTTTGTAATACTGCAAATAGTACCGGGTGGTCCCCTGGAGCAGGAGCTTCTAAAGCTGAGAATGGGCGGACAGACGGGAACCGGGGAAGTAAGCTCTTCGAGCGGGAATAATGTTACCGGAATTGAAATTCCTGAATCAGCTTTACAGGAAATGAAAAAGTTTTATGGATTTGACCTGCCAATACATCTGCGTTATATCAGGTGGGTAGGTAATTTACTGAAACTTGATCTTGGCCGCTCTTATGTTTACGCTGAACCGGTTTTTGATGTCATCGTGGCAAGATTCCCTGTATCCATTTATTTCGGGCTTATAGGGTTCACGCTTACATATCTTATTTGCGTTCCGCTTGGCGTGGCAAAAGCCGTTAAGAACGGAAGTAAATTTGATTTCGTATCTTCTATAATGGTATTTATAGGATACTCCACACCGGGCTGGGCATTTGGAGCTATTATGCTTGTACTCTTCGGAGGAGGCAGCTTCTGGGACGTATTCCCTCTTGGCGGGTTCCGATCAGAAGACTGGGATACTTTAAGCACGTTTGGCCAGATATGGGACCAGATACTGCATACAATACTTCCGGTAGCCGGTTACATGGTGGGTAGCTTTGCTACATTAACTATCCTAACTAAGAATTCTGTTATAGAGAACCTCAGCCAGGATTACATCAGGACAGCATTTGCAAAAGGACTTTCTGAAAAGAGAGTAATTTTCAGGCATGCTTTAAGAAATTCACTTATACCTATAGCTACCGGTCTCGGGCACTTCTTTTCACTGGTACTTGCCGGCAGCTTTTTAATTGAAAAAGTTTTTAATATTAACGGAATGGGATTGCTTGGATTTACATCCATACAATCCAGGGATTACCCTGTAACTATGGGTATACTTGTGCTTTCTTCCCTGTTGCTGCTTATCGGTAATATAATTTCAGATATCCTGTACGCAACCATTGACCCAAGGATCCGGTTTAAATAATTGTAAATAAAATTTTATGGCTCCAGCTGAAAAAGAATTAACTGAAAAGAACAAAACTGAACAAAAAGTTTCTGTTTCTATTTTTCGTAAACGGTGGAAGAAGTTCAGATCTTTGAAGCGCGGGTATTATTCTTTTTTGATAATGACCTCGTTTTTCATTCTCTCATTTATACTGCCTGTACTCGTAAATAAAACAGCGCTTGTTGTTCATTACAACGGGAATTATTATTTCCCTGTATTCAAAAGCGGGATTTATGAAGGAAGTGTATTTGGCCAGGATAGATATGGCGAAGCTAATTACAGAATGCTGAAAGAACAGTTTAAGCAGGAAGACAACGGTAACTGGGTATTAATGCCGTTATATCCTTACGGACCCAATGAGAACCTGCTGGATGAAATGGAGGGCTCACCTCCTCATGCTCCGGGCATAGGACATATTTTTGGTACCGATGACAGGGCAAGGGATGTTTTTGCCAGGCTGCTGTACGGGTTTAATATTTCAATTTCCTTCGCAATTGTTGTTACACTGCTGGCATACTTAATTGGAGTGACAATAGGCTCTATATTAGGATTTTACAGCGGCAAGATTGATATATTCGGGCAGCGAGCTATCGAAATTTGGGCTACGCTTCCATTTCTTTATGTTATAATTATTGTTAATTCCATTTTGCAGCCGAATTTTGTCCTGCTTGTTATAGTACTGACTGCATTTACATGGGAAGGTATTACATACTATGTAAGAGGAGAGTTTTACAGGGAAAAAGCCAGGGATTATGTATCGCTGTTTCGCTTGGATCACAGAACAGAACAATACTAGTCAAACCTATTCTGCCCAACTCACTTACTCCTATTATTTCTTTTGCGCCATTTGCTATAGTTGCCAATATCAGCTCACTTGTTGCGCTTGATTTTCTTGGCTTTGGCCTCCCGCCGCCAACTCCAAGCTGGGGACAGCTGATCAGCCAGGGAATGAATAATATAGAAAAATGGTGGCTTGTTGCTGCCCCGCTTTCTGCAATGTTTTTAACTTTGATTGCAATCGTTTTTATCGGCGAAGCGATCCGCGAAGCTTTTGATCCGAAAATATATTCCAGGCTGAGGTAACAAATTGAAAAAATTAGTTGAAGTTAAGAATCTTAGAACATACTTTTTTATTGAAGCTACCGATAAACAGCTTCAGTCTGAAGAAAAATATATCCAGGAAGGCTTCCTGAAGAAATTTTACGATGAAGATAAAAAGCTGAAAGGGAAATTCCCCGCTAAAGCTGTTGATGATGTAAGCTTTGATATTATTGAAGGCGAAGTTCTGGGTATAGTGGGTGAATCCGGTTCAGGTAAATCAGTTACAGCATATTCACTGACAAGACTGATACCTGACCCGCCGGGTAAAATAGTTGCAGGCGAGGTACTGTTTAAAGGTGTCGATATGTTAAAGCTTTCTTACGAAGAGATGAAGAAGTACCGCGGCTTTGAAATTGCCATGATATTCCAGGAACCGATGACATCCCTGAATCCCGTAATGAAGATCGGCGAGCAGATAACCGAGGTAATACTCACCCATGAAAAGATTTCAAACAGTGAAGCTGAGAAAAAAGCAATAGAAATGATGGAAGCAGTCGGAATTCCTGATGCAGATAAAAGAATGAAAGATTACCCGCACCAGTTCAGCGGGGGAATGAGACAGCGTGTTATGATAGCAATGGCGCTATCATGCAATCCTTCTTTGCTTATTGCCGATGAGCCTACAACAGCACTTGATGTAACTATTCAGGCACAGATACTGGACCTTATGATAAAGCTGAAAAAGAAGCGCGATGACTCAGCGATACTGCTTATAACACATAACTTAGGCGTTGTAGCTGAAATGTGTGACAGGGTAATTGTTATGTACGGCGGAAAGATTCAGGAAGTTGGCGATGTGTTCAGCATTTTCAAGGATCCAAAACATCCTTATACACAGGGTCTGCTGCAATCACTGCCTGATCCTTATAAAAATGACCAGGGTGAGCTTAAAGCTATACCCGGTATTATTCCGCATATTCTCGAGCTTCCCAAAGGCTGCAAGTTCTGCACAAGATGCACTGAAGTAATGGATATTTGCTGGGATACTGAGCCTGAATTGATAGAAATTTCTCAGGGCAGGTCCGTCCGCTGTCATTTAATTTCACAGGTAAAATGAATAAAGATAACATACTCGAAGTAATTGATCTGAAAGTAAAGTTTCCCGTTACAGGCGGAGTTTTTCTTGGCAAAGTAGCTGAAGTTAAAGCCGTTGACGGTGTAAATTTTGTAATTAAGCGCGGTGAAACACTTGGACTGGTTGGTGAATCCGGTTGCGGCAAATCAACGGTTGGCAAAGCCATAATCAATATTTTAAAATTCTCATCACCCGATGTGATCATTACCGGTGAAGTATGGCTTATGACCGATGAAGGTGAAGTTGAGCTGATAAAACTTTCCAGAAATGATATCAGGAAGTACCGGAGCCTGATCCAGATGATTTTCCAGGACCCGTATTCCTCTTTGAATGCAAGGCTTACCGTAGGACAGATAATAGAAGAGCCCATGCTGTATCATACAAAAATGAATAAAAAGGAAAGGCTTGAAAGAATTTCATGGCTGCTTGAAAAAGTAGGCTTACAGTCCGAGCAATCCAAACGTTACCCTCATGAATTTTCGGGGGGGCAAAGACAAAGGATCGGGATAGCCCGTTCGCTGGCTACTCATCCTAAGCTTATAATTGCAGATGAACCGGTATC
>JAPUEV010000022.1 GCA_027492415.1 Ignavibacteria bacterium | reverse complement strand
TTAACAAATTCTATATCGCTTATATATCCCTCAGTTACAAAAGGATCAGTAATAAAGCTTGCGCCTGCGTTTGTTGATCTTATCATAGCGCCGTATGTACCTGCTGCATGAATTGTTCCGTTAGGGGTTATCGCGCCGTCATAATACTGCCTTATGCTGCCGAGTCCTATTGGCTGCTCAACCCAGTTATTGCCGCCGTCAGTTGTCTTCGCAAAAACTGATCCCGTTCCGAAAGCAAAGCCTGTTGTTGCATTCATGAATTTAATTGACTTAATATCAATTCCGGCATCTGATAAAGCGAAGTTCCATGTGTTTCCGCCATCAGTGGTTTTGTAGACTCTTCCTTCTTCGCATCCCGCAAAGCCTGTTGTTGCGTTTAAGAATGTCATGCTTAATTTCTGGTAGCTATCCTGGTATACAAACTGCCATGAAGCACCGCCGTTTGTTGTTTTAATAATTTCTCCGCCAAGCGAGCCGCCGGAAGCAAGACCGTTATTCTCATCCAGAAAGTAAAGATTGTTAAGGTAGTTTGCTCCAGCTGTCGTCTGGGTCTCCCATGTATTGCCGCCGTCAGTTGTCTTCCAAATCCTGCTTTCAAAAATAAAGAATCCCAGCACATACCCTGTATTAACGTTTATGAATTTTATATCCATAATTGTAAAGTTTGGCGCTGAAGGAAGCAATAGGTCCGTCCAGTTATTTCCGCCGTCAATTGTCTTCTTCAGCATCTGGTCCATTCCCCCAACATATCCTGTATTTGCGTCTGTAAAATCAATTGCTGTGAACTGTGAGCTTGTACCGGCATACCTGTTCTGCCATGTTACCCCGGCATCTGTGGTTTTTATCAATGTTCCGTAAGTTCCTGCTGCGTAGCCAATATTATCATTAACAAAATCCATAGCGTTAAGTGTGTTGCCCTGGGGCTTCGGGTTCATCCACTCCCAGTTATCGTTCATCTGCGAAAAGCTGTTAACTGCTGTAAATACTAAAACGAGGGCGAAAAGGTTTAAAATTGATCTCATTAAGTTTTTTATTTCTCTTTCCTGCTTTATGTTATTAAATTAAATTATGTTATAAAAATTCAGCGGAGCTTCCATAAAATTCATAGAAGCCCCGTAATATCATTATTTTACCAAAATCATTCTTTTGGTATCCGTAAATTCGCTGGTTACAATAGTATAAAAGTAGATTCCGCTGGAATAGCTTGCTGCATTCCAGTCAGCCTGGTATGTGCCTGCACTATATGAACCGTTTACAAGTTCTTCTAGTTTCTTTCCGTTAACATCATAAATGTTAAGTGTTATTTTACCTGCTTTTACTGTTGAAAATTTTATTTTAGTTGAAGGGTTAAACGGGTTCGGATAGTTCTGCCAAAGCTTATAATTCTCAGGGAGTCCGTTATTATTGCCGTTTACAGGGGTTAGATTGCCCTGGCTGTACTTAATTGTAACAAAATCAGAGTTAAAGGAGTTCACGCTGTTGCCCGTTACATATACATTCCCTGATATATCTGTATTTACCGATGTAGCCCCGTCATTAAGACTGGTGACGCCGTTAAACTTTGTAACCCACTCCTGCTGCCCTGCGGAATTATATTTTACAGTTGCATAATCATATATTGCGCTGTTAATCCTTTCCTTACCGGTTACATAAACATTTCCAAAACCATCCGCTGTAATTGCGCTTACGTCATCTACATTGTTAGCTGATCCGTTGTAGCTTGCTGCCCATAGTTCTGTGCCGGCTGAGCTGTATTTTACTGTTGTGTAGTCTATGCTTGAACCTGTTCCAACACTGCTTCCTGTTACAAATACATTTCCGCTGTTATCCAGTATTACCATCTTTGCCAGGTCAGATAGATTTGCCGTACCGTTGAAAGTTCTGCTCCACAATTCTGTACCGGCGGAGTTATACTTTATAGTTACATAATCGTTTAAAGTAGCAGTTGCATAACATGAGCCAGTAACATAAATATTTCCTGTTTCATCCATTGCCATCGATGTTGCAAAGTCAGATAAACCGGCGGGTCCGTCATGTCTTCTTGTCCATTCTTCAGAGCCTGCTGAGTTATACTTAATAGTTAAATAATCCTGTGAGCCTGATGCTGAAGTGCTTTGGCTGCTGCCTGTTACATACACATTTCCAGCATTATCAACTGTTATAGCGGTCGGTACATCTATATCGTTGCCGGGTCCGTTATAACGGCTTACCCACTGCTGAATGCCGTTTGAATTATATTTTACAGTCGCGTAATCCAGAAGAGATCCGCTGCCGTTGCTGTACCCTGTCACATATACATTGCCTGCGCTGTCAACTGTTACCTTTAAAGCTTTATCTGTATTGTTACCTGGTCCGTTATATCTTGCGTCCCATTGCATAACGCCGTTTGAATTATATTTAACAGTTGCAAAATCATCAAACCCTGTTATTGACCTGCTTGACCCGGTAAGATAAATATTACCGGCATTATCTGTTGTCATCCACTGCGCATCATCTTCGCCGTGTGCCGGGCCGTCATATCTCTGTTCCCATAACAGCGTGCCTTCAGGGTTATATTTAAGCAGGGTGTAATCCCAGGCATTTTGTCCCCTGCTGCTGCCTGCAACCAGTACGTTGCCTGCATTATCAACCAGTACTTTTCTTGCTGAATCTGTGAAATTTGTCGGTCCGTTATATGCTGCAATCCACTGCTGTGATACCTGTGCTGAAATTGTAATGCTGAGGGCCATAAGAATTATTACTGCTGATTTCATTATTTGTTTTTTTATTGTTCTGTTTAAATTATTTTACAAGTATCATTCTTTTGGTATCTGTAAAACCGTTTGCAACAATTGTATAGAAGTAGATACCGCTTGAATAGTTTGCTGCATTCCAGTCAGCCTGGTATACACCTGCACTGTATGAACCGTTTACAAGCTCTTCAAGTTTCTTTCCGTTAATATCATAAATGTTAAGCGTTATTATTCCCGCAGTTGCAACCGAAAACTTTATATTTGTTGTTGGGTTAAACGGGTTGGGATAGTTTTGGCTTAACTTAAATTCTGCCGGTGTTTCTCCTGCAAGCTCCTGAACAGATACCATTTCTGAAAGCGGCCTTTTAAAAACTCCGCTTCCGTTTGTACCCGCATAAAGGTTTGACCCGCTTGCTGTAAGTACCCATACCGTAGTATTTGTCAAACCATCGTTCATAGCCTGCCAGTTTGACCCGTTATTGGTTGAGCGGAATACCCCATCGTTATCTGTTGCTGTAAACATAGTAGAACCGGAAAAAGCAAAAGCATGAATGTAGGTATCTGTCAGCCCGTTATTTATTGTAACCCAGCTTAAACCGTTATTCGTCGAGTAAAATGCACCGTTCCCTGTTCCCGCATAAATATTTGCCGGAACTGACGGGTTAACATTCAGAGTCCATACATCAAGGTTCGTTAGACCGTTAATTACTGCTTGCCAGCTGGAGCCGTTGTTGGTTGAAAGAAATACACCGCCGCCAAAGGTACCAGCAAATAAATTTGTGCCAATAACAGCAAGTGAAGTGATCCTTGTGTTCGTCATTCCGGCAGTTGAATTAACCCAGCTTGTACCGTTATTTGTTGACCGGAAAACTCCGCCGCCATCAACACCGGCATACAGATCTGTACCTGAAACTGCGAGTGCAAATACGTACTGATTTGTTAAAGGAGCAAGCGCGCTCCAGCTAGAGCCGTTATTGGCTGAAAGAAACACCCCATTGCCTTCAGACCCCGCGTATAAATTGCTGCCGGATAATGCGAATGCAGGAAATTCCACACCTGTTAAACCTGAACTCATAACCGACCAACTGGAACCGTTATTTGTTGAATGGAACATTCCGTCTCCGCTTGTGCCAACAAATATATTTGCTCCTGAAAATGTTACTGTGCGGATGTAATTACCATCCAGACCTGCCTGTGACCACTGTGAGCTTAATGGTTTTGCAATAAAAAGCAGGCACAATATTAAAACCGGTAAACTGCTGCTGAATATTTGTCCGGATGTGTATTTCATGATTTAATTAATTGTTTAAGTTAAAATTAATATAAAATTATTTTACAAGTATCATTCTTTTGGTATCAGTAAAGCCGTTTGCCGTAATTGTATAGAAGTAGA
>JAPUEV010000021.1:2283-4137 GCA_027492415.1 Ignavibacteria bacterium | reverse complement strand
CCTATGAACTGCTTAAGCTGGCAGAAGGATCTGTTTTCTCTTATTTTCCGGATCAGCGATCCGGGTTACAAATTATTTTGACTATTGAAAAATTTATCCCTCGACAAGCTCGGGATGAGAATATGGCTGAACAAATGGCTGCAGGCTTGTTCATTTTATTCATGGTTTTGAGCACACCTGCTTAAACACTCTCATAAAATTACCGCCAAGTATCTTGCGGATATCTTCTTCTTTATAACCGCGTTCAACAAGCTTTTTTGTGATAATTGGATAACATGTCGCGTCATACATTTCGTTCACGGTGGTTATGCTTCCGTCAAAATCACTGCCTAAGCCTACATAATCAATTCCCACAAGCTGAACAATGTGATCAATATGATCTATTAATACATCTATTGGTGTACCTGAGTTAACTTTATTCTCTTCAATATACTCATATCTTTTCTCATTAAAGCCCACAAGGTCATCGCCGTATTCATCAGCAAACTGTTTCGCTGCATTCCTGTATTTGCTCTGTACATTCTTTATAGCACCCGGATTCCCGTTTGGGTCAAGGAATTTATAAAAGAAATTAATGCCAATATACCCGCCTGATTTTGCGATAGCTTTTATCTGGTCATCGGTCAGATTGCGGTAATGCGGTGCAAGCGAGTAGCAGTTGGAGTGTGATGCAATTATCGGTGCATTGCTCAGCTCAACTACATCCCAAAACGCTGTTTCGCCTAAATGCGAGACATCAACCAGCATTCCAAGCTCATTCATACGCTTTACAACATCTTTGCCAAAATCGGTTAATCCGCCTTTTTTACCGCGCTCGGTCTCATCCCGTGCTGAAGTACCTATGGCATTGCTGGTATTCCATGTTAAGCCTAAATATCTAACCCCACGGCTGTAGAGAGTTTCAAGGTTTTCCATTGAGCCTTCTATCATATTTCCGCCTTCAGCACCCATCAGCGCGCAGAACTTGCCGCTTTCCAGCCCGGCAGTTAATTCCTGGTAGCTGGTGCAAAGTGCAAATGATTCGGGATTTTCCGCCTGGTTCTCCTCAAGCTTATCGATAAGCTTCATAACATACTTAAAGTCATTTGATTTATACCTTTCCGGCACATAGATAGAGAACATCTGCACATCTAGCCCGCCTTTTTTCCATTTAATAATATCTGATTGTGTGCCGGGGTTATTTTTGTTGAGATCTGCCCCTTCAAGGAAAACAGGCATCAGGATATCGTTATGTGTATCTATAACAATTGCATCATAGTGCAGCTTGAAGGCATCTTTATTTAGATCCGGAAATTTAGAGGTATTATTCATTGTTGAATCCGTTTTTTTGGTTGTTGTGATGTTATTTTGTGAGCTATCTGTTGTATTCAGAGGCTTGCTGCCTGATGTTCCGGTACTTTCGTTCCCGCCTGACCTGGTTGAAAAACAGGCGAAATTGCAGAGGAACATTGCGGTTATAATTGCCAGAATTGTTGGTTTCATAATTTATCAGCAGGTAATTTGGTCAATCAGCGTTTATACTTTTTAGTGAGAAGAAAATATTTTATATTTATCATATAAAATTACAAAAAAATCGCAAAAAATACTAAATTTAACATAGAGGCAAAACGTATTTTACTGATAAGGACAGACAGAATTGGTGATGTTCTCTTAACTCTGCCTATGGCCGAAGCGATAAAAAGTAAATACCCCGGGGCAGAAGTTGATCTTTTAGTACAAAAACGTGTATATGAACTTGTTTTTGATTATCCAAATATAAATAAAGTTCATTCCATAGAAAAGGTAACTAGTAAGGCTGTAAAAGAGGTTTGTAAAGCAGGCAATTATGATGCAGCTATAGCAGTGTATCCGACC
>JAPUEV010000021.1:0-2183 GCA_027492415.1 Ignavibacteria bacterium | reverse complement strand
GTGTGGAGTGATGATAATTTTAAACTGTTGTTAAACCTTATCTTAGCGAATGTAAACAATTGTTACCAGATAGTTTTAACAGGAACAATAGATGATAGCGGACAAGTTAAACATATAGCAGATGAATTACCTGAAAATGACAGGATATTTTGCGTTTTTAACCTGAATTTAAAGGAAATGGCTGCACTTATCAGCAAAGCTGTACTGTTCATTGGTAATTCCACGGGACCCATCCATATAGCAGCTGCTGTTGATACATACGTAGTGGGTCTTTATTCACCTGTAAGGGTTGAAAGTCCCGTAAGGTGGGGTCCGTTGACAGATAAAAAGAAGATATTCGTTCCGCAGGCCGATAATTTTACCCGTGATGTAATGAACGATATCGATCCAAAGGATGTTTATAATTTTATTAATAATTACATAGAAAAAAATTAAGAGATGAAATATTTAAAAGTTACAATTTTAATGTTTTTTATGGTTTTTGTAACATTTAGCCAGGAATTTAAGAAAGTTGATGGCGTTCAGGATGTGGTAGATAATTATATCACAGCCTCAGGCGGTGCAGATGCGCTTAAGAGCGTGGAATCCGTAAGTATGAAGGGAAAGCTTGGCGAAGGTGATGAATCAGGCTCTATTACAATATATTTCAGCAGAAAATACCTGTATATGGATCTTGATACAAAGCAGTTCAAGCTTAAACAGGCTGTAGATGTTGACGCCAAAAAGGGATGGACAATGTTCGGCACAATGTTAAAAGATATGAAGGAAGAGGAAATAACCAAACAGAAGAAGAATGTTGAAGGCACTCTTTGGGCAACCTTCCTGAATCCAAAAGATAATGGTGTAACATTTGAGCTGCTGCAGAATGAAACTGTGAACGGCAGTGATGCTTATGTTGTTGATCAGCTTAAGGATGGCGTTTCAGTTGCCACAAGCTATTTTGATACCAAAACATACATGAAAGTACGTGAATTAAAGGGAAGTATGACAAATGACTTCTCTGATTTCAGGAAGACCGGGGAAGAAAATATCATGATGCCGTATAGGATCATCAGCCAGCAGGGTGATGTTACTTTGACGGAGATAAAGTTCAACTCAAAATTCGATAAAAAGCTTTTAAAGAAACCTGCTGAAGAAGAAGATAAAAAGCAGGACGATAAATAAATAAGAATAACAAAACTAAAGATATTTATAAATTATACAATATATGAAATACCTGAAAATTGCAGCACTTTTACTTGTTTTAGCTTCAACGGCTTTTTCACAGTTCAGAACGCAGACGAATAACGCCTTTTCATACGGCGAAAGGCTTTCGTTCGAGGTCAGCTATGGCTTTATTACAGCAGCCGAAGCGTTCATGACCATATCACCTGCTCCGTTCATGTACAATAACCGCGAAACCTACGAAGTGAACTTTGATGTTAATTCACGTTCAAGCTTTGATGTTGTTTACAAGGTAAGGGATAACTACAAAACATACATCGATGCCGGCGGTATCTTCCCGTGGAGATTTGAGCAGCACATAAGGGAAAATGATTATAAACGTGACTTTGAAGCAACATTCATACAGGAAAGCCTTAAGGTCTATACAAAAGTAAATTATGTAGAAGATAAAAATTATATCTCAAAGAATGAATATGTCCAGGATCTTATCTCTTCATTCTATTATGCAAGAACACTTGACTGGAAGGGGAAGAACAACGGTGATGTTGTAACCGTGAATTATTTCTATAAAGATAATTTTTACCCGCTTGATATCAGGTTTGAAGGCAGAGAAACAGTTGATGTTGCTGCAGGTGAGTTCAAGACATTCATACTCCACCCAATGCTGAAAGAAGGATTCACAAATAAAACTTCGGATATTTTCATTTATCTGAGTGATGATGAGCGTAAGATTCCCGTTAAAGTTAAGATGAAAATTGTTATCGGCGCATTGGTTGCTGAGCTGACTCAGTACACAGGATTGAACGGCCCTCTTGATAGTAAAATAGGGGATTAACAATCTGTCAACTTACTGACTGCAGCGGCCAGTAATTAAAAATATTATATTAACGCAACCTGAAGGTTGCGACTACATTCTCATTTAAGACTTTTGAAGTCTTATCATTAAAAATGGAAGCTTAAAGCTTCCATTTTACATTTAAACCGCCGCGTTTGCTATCCATCCAGGGTGAAATAAAGAA
>JAPUEV010000020.1:1672-4166 GCA_027492415.1 Ignavibacteria bacterium | reverse complement strand
CAGGTAGAAGATAAACGCTCCGTACCATCCTATGACAATTGCCAGCAGGTAATTCCTTGCCTTCAGGAATGCGGCAGGCTCTTTTGTAAAAAAGAGCAGCACAAAAGTTAATGTTGGCAGAATATAATATGAAAAGTATGAAAGGGTTAGTACTTCGGTTAATCCTTTGCTTATGTATGGCTCAAGCCAACGGGTTATATCAAACCTGAAAATTGTAAGATCTGCATTTAATAACAGGCTGTCATAATCATTCGGGTTCAGCTTGTGAATAAAGCTCTGGAACGCGCTGAAGATAATTCCATAGAACGGGATATGCAGGTAGCTTCTTAAAAATTTAACAGTTACAGAACGGGTGCTTTTCTGGTAATTCATAAAAAATGTAAGCACCATCAATGCAGCTGCGGGTGTGACTATCGCAGATGTATCTTTAATATGACCGGTTGCAGAATAATAAACCATTGTAAAGATTATCAAAGGGGAGATCAAAAGAGCGATAAGATCTTCAGGGTAAAACTGTGTGAATATTGATTTTTTTTGCGGTATTTGTGCCAATTTATTTTCGTGAATTCAATGCATCTTCCATTTCTTTAAGCTGCTCTATTGAATTCACACCGGTAACTTCAAGCTCATCATTGGTTACAACGGTTCCGGTCTTTTCTTTGGGGATGAAGCGGAAAATATCAGTCAGGTAATACTCTTTCTGGTTATTTTCAGGGGATATCTTTGAAAGCGCATCAAATAATACTTTAGAGTTAACTATATATATTGCCGGATTTATTTCCTTTATCTTTTTCTCTTCTTCAGTCGCATCTTTTTCTTCAACGATACCTGAAAAATTGCCGTCTGCATCACGCACTATCCTGCCGTAACCGAAAGAATCGTTGAATACTGTGGTAAGTAATGTAGCATCATTACCGGCTGAAAAATGTTCATTGATAAGCTCTTCAACCGTTTCAAATTTTAAAAGAGGTACATCACCTGAGAGTATAAGTATCTCGCCGTCAAAATTTTTCAGCTCATCTGCTGTCTGTATAACAGCATGCCCGGTGCCAAGCTGCTCAGCCTGTACAGCATACTTAATATCTTTGCCCGGGAATTTATTATTCAGAAAATCTATGACCTGTTCCCTGTGATGTCCGACTATAGGGACAACAACTTCTGCGTTAACCTTAAACGCAAGCTCAACAACGTAATCAATCATAGGCCTGCCGTTTATTTCAAACATTACTTTAGGCTTATCCGGACTCTTCATGCGCTTTCCAAGTCCCGCAGCAAGTATTGCAACAGCAAGCTTTTTGTTTACATTACCTTCAGTTTCTTTAACTTTTCTCATCATTTCTGCAAGCTGGTTTTCCAGGAATGCAGATTTTTTATTGTTGAAATCTGTATCAGTTATTGGCATTTAAATAGTTTGATTGTTTTTGGTAAAAAAGGATGGCTGAATTGCAGAAATAATATTTTCAGTTCTTGAATTTAAGCAGGTATGATTTTGATTTATTCTTCCAGCCTGCCTGTGACTCGTAATCAACGAAATATATTTTCAGGTCAGCCTGGGATTCATAATCAACAAAGTATAATTTAAAATCAGCCTGGCTTTCATAAGAAACATTGTACCATAAGCCATCTTTTTTTGCCTGAGATTCATACTGCACCATGTAAACATTAAGATCAGCCTGAGATTCATACGACACAACATAAACTTTCAGGTCAGCCTGTGATTCGTAATCAACCTTATACATTTTCTGCGCAAAAAGCTGTGAACATGCTGTAAATAATACCAGTGCGAAAAATACTGAGATGGTCTTTTTCATAAAAATAATTATTTATACTTCAAGAATTTCGTTTGAATGCTTTATATCTTTTATCTTGTTATCTTTATCCATCAGGATAATTGTAGGCTTAAAGGTCTTAAGCTCTTCTTCGGTATAGTTTGCGTAAGTTATGATAATAATATGATCGCCTATTGCGGCATTCCTGGCAGCAGCTCCGTTAATGCAGATCGTACCGCTTCTGCGCTTCCCTTCAATTGCATAGCTTTCAAACCTTGAGCCGTTGTTGATATTAACTACCTGTATCTTTTCGTACGGCAGTATATCAGCAGCTTCCATAAGATCCGCGTCAATTGTTACGCTTCCTTCGTAATAAAGCTCAGCCTGGGTTACAGTTGCCCGGTGAAGCTTTGATTTGCACATTATACGTTCCATAATTCGGGGTTACCTTTCTTAAATAACAGGTTATTTAAATTAACCTGAATACAAAATTAACGCTTAATTACTATATTATCAATTAACCTTACTTTGCCAAACCTGACAGCCAAACTTATCAAAATATCCGTTTTTTTACCGGTTTTCAGCGAATCAAGCTCTCTTAGCGTTTCATTATCATTAAACGATATATAATCTATTTTTGTTGCCGTCTTCCTTGATTTGATGAGCTTACTCATCTGGCCTTTAAGGAAATCAATATCTTTGTTATAGTTTTCAAGCTGAATTTT
>JAPUEV010000020.1:0-1572 GCA_027492415.1 Ignavibacteria bacterium | reverse complement strand
CCGGGGCGTATCTTGCCTTCTAAGAACGATGTAATTACTTCTGTATCAACAAATGTTGAAAATCCCTCAGGGTACATTTCCTTTACATCAGGGTAGAATATGTAATCAACGCCTGCTTTGCGGCAGAGCATTTCATCGCGCTTTAAGTCGCGGGGATATCTTGAAAAATCTTCTTTTGGTCCGAATTGCAGGGGATTGACGAATATACTTACTATTACTATATCAGCTTTTTTCTTTGCAGCCCTTACAAGTGATATATGCCCTTCATGCAGGTAGCCCATAGTGGGCACAAAGCCAACTGTTTTTTTTGAGGCTCTGAACTGTGAAGTAAGCTTTTGTGCGGCGGCAATATTGCGCAGTATCTTCATATAATTTTCAGTTAAGAAATATGTGCAGGAAACAAATTGCTTTTGTATTAATCATGCATATATTTCATGAACTGGTAGATCTTATCTTTAAGATCCTTGCGGTTTACAACGCAATCAAGGAAACCATGCTCCTGTACAAATTCTGCATGCTGGAAACCTTTTGGCAGGTCTTTGCCTGTTGCCTGTCTTACAACTCTTGGACCGGCAAAACCTATGAGTGCATCAGGCTCTGCAATATTAACATCACCAAGCATAGAAAAGCTTGCAGATGCGCCGCCAGTTGTAGGATCTGTTAATATAGATATATATGGTAATTTATGTTCTGCTAATTTTGCAAGCCATGCAGATGATTTTGCAAGCTGCATCAGCGAAATTGCCGCTTCCATCATCCTTGCGCCGCCTGATTTTGAAATTATTATGTAAGGACATTTTTCTTTTATAGCTTTCTGTATACCGCGGGCAATTTTTTCTCCAACAACAGAACCCATCGAACCTCCTATGAACTTGAAATCCATTGCGCTTATCACAGCTTCTTTGCCGTTAATTTCGCCAAAGCCATTGCGTATTGCATCATATAGCCCGGTCTGTTTGATCGTGTCAGAGATCCTGTCTTTATATTTTTTGGTATCAACAAAATCCAGGGGATCTTTGGAAGTAACCTTCCTGTCAAACTCCTTAAATTCGCCGTTATCAAAGAGTATTTTAAAGTATTCTTCGCTGCCAATTCGGAAATGGTAATCACATTTAGTGCAAAGGTAAAAATTGTTTTCCCACTGTTTTTTGTGCATAATTTCATCACACTTAGGACACTTTATCCAGTGGCCTTCACCAAGCTCTTTTTTTTCCTGTGTTGCAATGTTTTGTTTTGTTCTTTTAAACCAGGACATTTTATCAGTATAAATTTACGGAATATTCTTCTTTAAGTTTTCTTTAAATTAAAATCTTTCATGTAAAGCGGTTCAACTATACCGGCATCAGTTAGTTTGTTATTATTAAATTCACTTATTGCCAGCTGAGCCATTGCATCAAGCTCACTTTTATGATTCTTAACATTAATATACTCAAAATAACAATGTTTTATTTGAGTTTCATCGCCAAAATCTCCCGCTATTATAGTATCATTTTTTAAGATTTTTTGCAGATTTTCAAGTGTATCTGCGCCTGATTGGGTAAATCTGCCGTTTTCATATACACTAAAATAATA
>JAPUEV010000019.1 GCA_027492415.1 Ignavibacteria bacterium | reverse complement strand
TTTATCCCAGCTCGCTTAATTTTTCCATCAGCCATTTCCTCTGCAGCGTTGCCGGATCTGTTTTTTCTGCCTTAAGCTGCTCGAGGCTGTAAAGGCGTTTCCCGTTCTTATACATTAAAAGCTTCTTATAGAATTTCAGGAAATCAGTCCGGTTTTTGCTTACAATTGTAGTTGCCTGCTTATTCCCTTTAATGAAATGCCTGAATGTATCTATTATGCTTAACGCTTCATCTGCATAATTCAGCTCATAATACAGCCTTAGCTGGAGAGTATAAACTATCGGCTTAAGGATGAACATACTGATATCAATTTTTCCTGCATGGTTCAGGGAACCTTCAAAATCTTTTTTTATCAGGCATACCTCAGCCATAAAATAATTATAAAAGCTTGCCCTGTGTTCAGGCGCAAGGTCATCGGTATGCTTCCGCACCATTTTTTCCACCCACTTATGATCACCTGCTTCCACCCCGCTTGATATAACCGTGTAGAACCTTATCGGGTGTATAAAATTCGGCGGGTTACGGGTGAACATACCTGCTGATATCATTTTCTTTTTCGATTCCAGCCTTTCAAGCGTAAATTTATCGTAATCCAGCTCAAACCCTTTTTTTGTACAAAGTGTGCTGTACATGTTAAGCATATACGGTATAATAGAGGGGTCAAGCTCTCCAAGGCTTTTAAATAGCAGGTCTTTCATCTTATAAAAGTAGTGCTCGTCGCTTTTGTTGATGTATGAAAGGATATAATACAGGTATATTCTTGCCGCATCCCTTACCTTTGAGCCGGTAATGAGCGGTTCCAGCTTCCGGAGCCATGAACTCTCAAGCATCTGTACCAGCATGTAATCTGTATAGTCAATGTTAACGTTTGTTTTATATGTGTAAAAGTTATGCAGGTGGTTTGCCGCAAGATCAAGAAAATAAAATATCGTATATTCAGAAGCATTTTTTTCTATTTCGCCTTTGTATCGCGTTGTGCCTGTAATATAATTGTATTCACCTTTCTGCATCTCCAGGCCATGGAGATTATAAAAACGATCTATATCAACGGGGCTCTTATGCATAGTCTCTTCAGCTTCATCTATAAGCTGCTCAGCCAAAAAGAGCAGTCTGCGCCTCAGCGCGTTTTCAGTGAGGAAGAGTTTCGTCTTTAAAGGACTTTCCATAGAGGATAAGTTATGCAGATACTCAACCGCCATTTTTGAAAGATCGCTTATCATAATACGCATAAGCTGTTCATTATACTTTCCCTTGCCAAGCTTTGAAAATATCTTTTCCTTTTCCAGCCCCTTACCTGTGAATTCAGGGTGAAATTTTTTTAATTCTTTGTATAAGGGGGTAAGATCCCTGCCTGTACTGAAATACGGAGAGGCTATGAATTTTCCGAAATCTTTCATCTCTTCACTGCTGAGAGTTTTAAGGATCTTTACAAGTCTTGTTTCGTGCATTTTTATTTTATCAATTTTACTGTTACAAATATAGGATAAATATCATATAATTTTATGATTTACATCTAATTTATGTAGTTTTATGCTGTTTTTGTCGTTTATTTGCTGTTACAATTTAAAATATTTTTCTTTCACTTTACCTTCAATCGTGATGTATGTTTGTATGTGCTCAAAACTACATACATGATGTGCACAGTTTGAGATAAAATTATCAATGAATATGAAAACATTCAGAAAGAAGAGCAACAAGATATCAAAAGGCTACAGGCTGAAACCCGAAACACATAAGCTCGTTAACATGATACAGAGATCTATCAACGGAGACAGGGACGAAGCAGTGATGGCTGCATGCAGGGCATATTTTAACAGCATTCAGCTGAATGATTCTGAAATAAAAAAAAGCTCACTAATTCACCAAAGAAGAGTAATATGAAAAAACTGTTAAACAAAACAAAGCTTCTGTTCATAATACAAGCTTTATTGATAATAAATAACTTATTCTCTCAGGATATTACTAATACACTTGGTTCAGGCGGAGTATTTACACTTAAAGATGCTTCCACAAATTACTTAACGCTGAACGGATCAACAGGGCAGGTAAATATTTTAAAAACCCTCAGGCTTGAAAGCACAACAGGCTCTTCTTCCGGGGTTCTTCTTATTAACGGTGCGAGCTTTCTGCATAATTACGGAAGCAGCAGCAATACTTTCCTGGGTAAAAATGCAGGTAATTTTACTTTAACGGGACAGTATAATACCGCCGTTGGCGAAGGCGCGCTTTTCTCTCTTACATCCGGCAGCAGAAATTCAGCATTCGGGTTCGGCTCTCTTTCAAACAATACCTCGGGAAGTGAAAATTCAGCGTTCGGGCATGGTTCGCTTTCTTTTAATACTACAGGGAATTATAACTCCGCATTTGGATATGTATCGCTTGCCCGCAATACTTCCGGCAGCTGGAACTCCGGTTTCGGAGGTTACTCGCTATCCTTCAATACCTCGGGAAATGAAAATTCAGCATTCGGTTACCGGTCACTCACTTCAAACGCAGGCGGAAGCTGGAACTCTGCATTTGGTTACGAATCACTGGAAAGCTCTACGCTTAACTATAACACAGCCCTGGGATACAGTTCCGGCTCAGGCTTAACTTCAGGCATCGGGAATGTATGCATAGGTTTCAATAGCAACCCCTCATCTTTTACTGCAAATAACCAGGTTACCCTAGGAAATAACCAGGTCACTTCCCTTCGCTGCGCCGTAACAACTATCACCTCTCTAAGCGACGCGCGGGATAAGAAAAACATAAAAGATCTTGCGCTTGGAATTGGCTTCCTTATGAAAGTAAAGCCGAGGCAATTCAACTGGGATAAGCGTGAATGGTATGATAATAATATTTCAGACGGTACGAAAATGCAGGAAGCGCCAACAGCCGGTTTTATTTCACAGGAGCTTGATTCTGCCCAGGTATCGGAAAATGCAGAGTGGCTTCAGCTAGTTTTGAAAGATGATCCGGATAAGCTGGAAGCAAACTCAGGTAACCTGCTGCCTGTAATCGTAAAAGCGATACAGGAATTGAAAAAAGAGAACGACATGCTGAAAGACCGGAATTCCGGATTAAGGGAGAGGAATACAAAATATAAAAAGCTGCTGGGTGAGCTTAAGCAGATGCAGGATAAGCTTGCAAATGAAATAGAAACGATCAAAGCAGTTAGCATCAAACCCGCTGATCAGAAGGGGGAAGAAAAATAAATATGAAATTAATAATTGCATTCAGCATTTTTATATCCGGATTTTTAACCCCGGCAAACTCGCAGAATATTACCAATGTGCTGGGAACCAACGGAACTTATACAATAAAAAGCTCCACAACCAATTTCCTTACTGTAACACAATCAACCGGTAATGTAAAGATCTTCAATACTCTCCGTATGGAAGCAACCACCGGGGCAAATGTTGGGGTGCTTTACAGCGGTTCGGATAGGTTCCTCCATAATTTTGGCTTTGGCTGTTTATACCTCGGTTTAAATTCAGGCAATTATACAACGGCATTATTTAATAACGCAGCGGGACAGCTTACACTGTTTTCAAACAACGGCGGGTCTTCTAATTCAGCCTTCGGCTATCTTACAATGGGCTTCAATACAACGGGTTCAAATAATTCAGCCTTTGGGTATGCTTCTCTGTTTTTTAATTCAACAGCTGGCAATAACTCTGCCTTTGGCGGTACATCACTTACAGGGAATTTATCAGGTGTTTTCAATTCGGCATTTGGCGATAGCTCACTGGTACAAAACACTTCGGGCGATAGTAACTGCGCCTTTGGCAGCCAGTCACTTGCTTTAAATACCACGGGCAGCCAGAACTCAGCATTCGGCCGCCAGTCACTCCTCGGGAATACTACCGGTAATTTCAATACGGCAATTGGTTATCTCTCAGGCTCAACCATAACAACAGGCAGCAATCTAACATGCATTGGGTATAATTCCCAGCCAACTACAGGTACAGCAGTGAACCAGGTTACCCTTGGTAATAATTCAATTACATCTCTCCGCTGTAACGTTACTTCCATTACATCACTTTCTGACAGGCGGGATAAGAAAAATATTAAGGATCTCCCCCTTGGCATAGATTTCCTCATGACCCTGAAACCCCGGCTCTATAACTGGGATAAGCGTGAGTGGTATGAAAACGGAGTTTCAGACGGAACGAAAATGCAGGAAAC
>JAPUEV010000018.1 GCA_027492415.1 Ignavibacteria bacterium | reverse complement strand
AAAGCAGGTAAAGCCAGTCAGCTGATTGAAGTCCCTGGAAAAATCCTTTTGGAAGCACAACGGAATATCCGGCAACCACACCTGTATTTTTATCATAGTAATCCAGTATACGGCGGAGCCAGTTGCGGTTAACCTTAATATCTGCATCTGTAGTGAATATCACTTCTCCGGTTGCAATTTTAAGTGCCTGTGCAAGCGCGTTGGTTTTGCCTATCAGCTTTGGGTGCGGTTGGGTTATTTCAAAATATTTAAGTGAGGTGTTATTGGCTGCATATCCCGTCATTATATCTTTAGTCCTGTCAGTAGACCTGTCATTAACAAGAATAGCCTCTATCTTTTCTTTGGGATAATTGAGATCAAGCAGCGAGATTATGCAATCTTCAATGCTGTCCTCTTCATCCCTGGCGCAGATGATAATGGTAACCTTTGGCTCGTATAATGAATGCTTTGCTTTGCGGGAGTTAACTAGCAAGCCTATTAACATTATCAAATGCAATATTAGATATAAGCTCAGGAATATGTTTACAATTATATCCATAAAAAAGTCCCGTGAAGAATAACGGGACTGTATTAATAATTTTAATTACAATTTAATCTTATTTAACAACAGCTATTTTTATTGAGGCAGTTTCACTGCATCCGCCGTTAAGCTCCAGTACAGCAATATAAATGCCGCTCTGTACGTTCGAAATATCCCAGGGCACTTCATTATCAACCCCTTTGTTGGTAGTACCTACAAGTGTTGTAACAAGTTCACCAGATAGATCCATTATTTTAATATTTATACCGGTCACATCACCGTTTAAGAAATAGCGTATATTGGTTGATTTACCGTATGCAGGATTCGGCCAGTTATATACCTTATCAGAAGGCAAACATGACTGGTTAACTGCAGCAGTTGTTAAGCTTCCGGCACCGTCATTTGTATGCGCAGAATTCCTGAGGAAATTCCTCCAGAGTATTTTGCTTTCACTGTATGCCCAGGGGGTTTTATAACCATACAGGTAACCATCTTCTGAATATACAAGTATACCAAAATTACCGTTCGAATTGATAATCGCAGGAGTTGATCTTATTCTGCCGCCTGTATTAAGAGGGAAGCCATCAAGAACTTTTCCGTTAAGGCTGTATGCATAAACCCTGCCGTCACCTGTCCCGAAAATTACCTCTGCAACATTATCACCGTTTAGTACATCTACTGCCACACCGCTTGTTATAGATGTTACATTCGGGATACTGAATGGGAAGTTATCCAGAACTACACCGAATTTATTTATTACAAATATTTTGTTATCTGCGGTGAGGATAATTTCCTGCTGCCCGTCACCATTAATATCACAGATAGTCGGAGTGGAGTTCACTGTAGAAATTCCAAGATTATTTGAAAGTACTGTATCTCCGCCGATTGCACCTTGTCTTAAGATCCTGTTATCATTTGTTATCTTTACCGGTGAAGTAACCTGTTCAATTGGCTGACCGAAATAAATATAGCTTGAAGCCAAAAACTTGTTATTTGATGCTATGTAATCATAGGTAAATGGCAAAGTACCAATTGATCTTAAAGCAATTGACTGAATTTTTAAAATTGATACGGAATCAAATGAAAAAGTAAGCCCATCTAAAGAGAACTTTGCTATCTTACCGTTTTGTGTTCCTGCATAAATTATGTTACCAGGTTGCGGCTGAACAGGAGACTTAATCAGCAGATCTGGCGTTGTTAATACAACTCCTGCATCAAAGCTCTGTACTAGTGGTGCAGTTGTAGCTGTATCAATAGTGAAGCTTATCAAATTCAGCTTACTGCCGGATACACCTGTAACAAATTTATTGTTACCCCCTATAGTATAATCTAAGTAACCAACAGCAAAACCTGATGCGCTGTCTTTTATATATCCATTTGGCATATCAACCCTGATAGGGTTGCCGTTATCGCGGAAACCAAAAAGGCTATCGTTAACATTTACAAATATTTCATCAAAGTTGTTACCGTTATAATCAAAGCCGATTGGCTGAGAGTTACCACTGGTATCTTTACCAACAAACTTTGGGAAGCTTTCGATATTTGCAACATTGCCGCACAATTCATATGTGAAGGTCATTGTTGGTGATAATCTGCTGAAATCGCTTAGGCAAACTCTTGAATTAATATTTGCGTAGCTCTTTGAATTAGGGAAAGATGTCTGGTTAAAAACATTCCTGTAAATGGTTGATGGCCTGTAATGCTCACCGTTATACCAGAAATCAACAAAAAAACCGTCACTAATAATATCACCAATAGGAGTTGGAACGACTACGCCGATATCCTGTGAGCCTTTTGCTTCTTCAACATCAACTCCGCGGTGATCTATATCGGTATTGATAGAATTGCTGCCAATTTTTGCATCTATTACATTCTCATCTATATGCCAAACCAGAATACCACCCTGGTAATTAGCAGTATCATTCTTAAGTCCGGGCACACTCCAGTCAAGCTCGTCAACATCTGTAATGCTTCCTTTTAATTTCCAGATATCAGAGCTATTGAAACCGTCTTCATCTTTTGTATAGGTTACGGAATCTCTTACACCGTTCTGCACATAATGAATTGTCTGTCCGTTACCATTAGCATCACGATTGCGGTTTTCAACAAGGAAATATTCTTTTCCGCTTATGAGTATTTTATATACAGATTCATTTCCGTTAACATCCAGTGTTGCGGCTTTAGTTGTATAAGTACCGTTTTGGCTTACAACTATGGGATCTATCCATCCGAGATATTGCTTTTCCCACGCACAGGGCTCAGGTGGAAATACACCCAGGTAACTGAAAATTGCCTGTCCATCCATTAAGCCAAACCTGCCAATAGCTGTTCTGCCTGTCTGGGTATCAAAAAGATCCGGTAAGCCTAAATGACTTCCGATGGTTGCCACTACTATACCATTCATTCCAAGCTCTAAATATACATCTCCAAATGAAGTATTTACTATCCTGTATTCCTGCTCAGGCAACATACATGAATTTCGGATTATTGTGCCTTCATTGGTATAAAATCCCTGTGTAGTATCCCCATAAATCGATTTAAGGGTTGTTAATCCCATATAAATTGAAGGGAGATCAAGCTCACCTACAAACAGACCCTGTGATTCAAGGTCAACATCTCTTCCTACGCCTGCATGAAAAATAACAAACGCAGAATTATTCGAATTTATTCCCGAAAAATCTATTGTGCTGTCAGCAGAGCGCCATACATCATAGAATAAATTACCCATACGCTGCAGGTTCTCAGTTCGCCTTGGAGAGTAGTCCTGCATTTCATTGGGCAGATTCCTTACAGTTGGAAGCAAAACGTAATTTACTATAAGCCTTCCTTTAGATGACCTGTAATAATAGTTTTTAAGGAACTCAAGCTTATGAATAAAATACAGGCTGTCATGCGGAGGCGCATCAACTGAATCAGGGTAATTGCTGGATACATCAAACCTGCCGTCACCTGTTGTCTGTGAATTATTATCAGGCTTAAACTGCACCCTGATCGCGTAAACATTAAGTGTTTCAGGAACAGCTGAACGGAAAAGCTGGTTAGCGTAATAATTACTGCTTCTTTCCTGCGGATGGTAATTGATTGGATGGGTTAAATTTAACTGTTTATCGGCAATTTTACCGTTTAGTAAATTATTTGCCTGTGAATAAACAATAAACTGAACGGATATTAACAGCATTATAGCTGTTAATATCCGCAAACTGATCAGCGAACTTTTAATATTCATTTAATTATTTCTGGGGTTGTTCTTCGGTTTTCTTTTCTTCCGGTTTTTTTACTGTTGTTTCGGGATTCCCAAAATTAACAGAAAGTGTAAACCTTAATGTATTTGCCAAAGGATGGTTTTCTTCAATAGTGTTTATATAACTGAAATCAAATCCATACATGCTGTAACGAATGCTTGCTCCAAGAGTTATGAATTTTCTTTTTCCTTTATCCGGATCTTCGTAGAAGAATCCGCCTCTTAAGCCAATAAGCTTGGGGTTACCATACCAGTATTCAGCGCCAACTGAGCTCTGAATAGATTTCATAACGTTATCTATACCGCCGCCGAAAGAAGTGAAAATACCTTTGTAAACAGGGTCTGATACTCCGTTATCTCTTCTTTTTACAAGAAGCTTTGCAAAATCTGCTGTAATAGTTAAGTTATTATATTCGCTCTGGTAAATATCATAAGC
>JAPUEV010000017.1 GCA_027492415.1 Ignavibacteria bacterium | reverse complement strand
ACCATTGGCTGAATGCTCCCCAGCCAACTTCATTTTTAGCTTTTACATGCCAGTAATAACCTGTATTCCCGGTTAATGATGTAACATTTTTTAATGTATCTGTCAAAACGGAATCGATCTGCAATCCGGATAATGCAGCTGTATCAGTTGTAAGCTCAAACCAGTATTTGCTTATTAAATCAGTCCCGTCATTTTCGCCAAATATTATATTTCCTTTTGTACTTCCTGAAAAATTCATCTTATTGGAATTCTTATCAAGAGTTTCGAGTGCTTTTTTCCAGGTAAATGTAATGTTAAGCGGCTGTTCAATTGAATTATTTGCAGGACTTACTAATATTACATTTTGGGGATTGCCAAATGTTTTAAAGCTGAATGTAACCGAAGGCTGGCTCCAGTACAATGAGTTTTTCGCTGTTACCTTCCAGTAATAAACAGTACTGTTTGTAAGCATTCCTGCTGGTATATTATACTGTGATGTTACAATTGAGCTGTCATCAGTAATTTTAATAGTGAACCCGGTATCAGCCGCAACCTGTACCCTGTATTTGGTACTTCCGCTTACATCATTCCAGTCTAATAGCGGTGTTAATGATACCCCTGTTGCACCGTTAACCGGTAATACCGGTACCGGTGTTGATGGCGGCGGAATAAGTAAAGTAAAGAATCTGTAAACAGATGTTTGGTAGTTTCCCCACCCAATAGAATTCCTGGCCTTAACGCGCCAGTAATACAGTGAATTGTAAGCAAGTACTCCGTTAAGTACCTGGTATTGAGATGCTGTCAGATTGCTGTCATCGATCCATAGCACTGAAAAACTGCTTAGGGCAGAAACCTGCAGCCTGTATTGGGATGCCCCGTTTACATCATTCCAGTCAATTAACGGCGTAACTGAAATGTTCTGTGCATTATTTACAGGGGAAACAAGTACAGGCGGAACTGGAGGCAGATTGCTTACTGTTGTAAATTTCCACCACAGGCTGTATGCTCCCCAGCCGCTTGTATTTTTTGCTTTGACACGCCAAAAATATTTAGTATTAACATTCAGTCCTGTTACTGATTTTAATGTATCTGTTAGTGCAGAATCTTTTAACAATCCCGCCAAACTATTTGTATCTGTTGTCATTTCAAACCAATATGAAGATATGGCATCAGTACCATTGCTAAGAATGCCGGATTTACCGGAATTGATCTTTGCAGTAACTTTTGATAATTTAATTGAAAGCATTTCATTTGCTTTGAACCATTTGAAAGTAATATCTACCGGTTGTTCAGTTGAATTATCTGACGGATATGATAATACTACCGGTAAAGGTACACCAATTGTATTGAAATTCCATATCCCGGAAAAAACGCTCCATGATGCAGAGCCTTTTACCGCTGCCCTCCAGAAATACTGCGAATTACCTGTTAATATGCCCGCAGGAACAGAAAATTGCGAAACTGTAAATGTACTGTCATCAATCAGCAATGTATTAAATCCGTTCTCTGTTGATACCTGTACCCTGTACTTTGTACTTCCGCTTACATCGTTCCAGTCAAGTACAGTTGTTAATGAAACACCTGATGCTCCGTTAGCAGGAGAAACCAATACCGGTGCTGATGGAGGAGGTATAACTTGTGTGAAAAACCTGATGGGTGACTGGTAGCTTCCCCATCCTGTGTTATTTTTTGTTTTCACCCTCCAGTAATATAATGAGTTGTATGCAAGGATACCGTTAGGTACCTGGTATTGCGATGAAGTTAAATTGCTGTCATCTATCCATAGAACTGAAAAATTACTTAATGCTGAGATCTGAAGACGGTATTTAACACCGCCTGAAACATCGCTCCAGTTTAACAACGGTGTTACAGTTACTTCAGTTTGATTATTTGCCGGTGATTCCAGTACAGGTGCCCCGTTTGTTGTGGTAAATTTCCACCACGGGCTGAATGAACCCCAGCCCTGGTCATTATGTGCTTTTACGCGCCAGTAATAGGAAGTTGAAAAACTGAACCCGTTAATAATTTTTATTGTATCTGTTAAAGTTGAGTCAGTTACTTGCCCGGTAAGTAAAACGGTATCGGTATTTATTTCAAACCAATATTTATCTATTGCGTCTGTACCAAGCTTATTTTCTCTTGATGCGAATATATTGTTATTCTTGTTCAATAAACCGGCAATTGAATGCTGCATAATGCCAGAGCCATTGCCTTTATACCATGTGAATGAAATATCAGTTGGCTGGTTCACTGAATTATTTAACGGATATGCCTGTAATACCGGTGAGGGTATAGGAGTTGTTGTAAAGCTCCACCAATAGCTGTAACTGCCCCATCCCATTTCATTTTTTGCTTTTACCCTCCAGTAATATTTTGTTCCCGTAGCCAAGCCGTTAATTGTTTTTAATGTATCGGTCAATAATGAATCCGAAATAATTCCCGTTAACAGCACTGTATCTGAAGTTAATTCAAATTTGTAATTAGTTACTGCGTCAATTGAATTAGATCCCCTGTTTCTGCCTGATATTGATTTAATATTCAATATTTGTGATGAGTTTTCATAAGGTTTAAACCAGTTAAATATCTGGTTTGTAGAAGCATCAATAGTATTATTTGCAGGGTTGTTTAAAATAACCGGGGAAGGCAAACCTAGAGTGGTAAAGTTCCATGTTGTTGTATAAGGGCTCCATATTGCCCCGTCACTTGCTGATGCTCTCCAGTAATAAATAGTATTTTTTGCAAGAAGACCGGAAGGGATATTATAATTGGAAACAGCTAATGAAGTTTCATAAATGATATTAGAAGTAAAATCCGGTGAAGCTGAAAGCTGAACCCTGTATTGTACAGCCCCTGTAACATTGCTCCAGTCAAGCGATGTTGTTAAAACAACTTTTTCTGCACCATATAAAGGATAATAAAGAACCGGGGCCGGCAATTGGCTGGCTTCAACAGTATAGAATATATAAGGATCGGATATTGGAGCTGAACCTGTGGAATTGTATGGTTTAATCCGCCACCAGTATGTGCGGCTGTTCTGTATCCAGCCCGCAGGTATTCTTAAGCTGTCACTTGTACTGTTGCCTTCATAAATTACATTATTAAGCCTTCTGGAGTCATAGATCCTGACATAATAATTGGTTGCTCCTTCACATTTATTCCATTTGAATAATGTGGTTAGCTCAACATTGGCTGCACCGCTGGGCGGATAATAATTTGTAATGTACGGTAATTCAGGAACCAGTCTTAAATACCTGCCGCCGGTACTTACACCGTGTGGACCTATTCCGCTTTCAAGTGCCCAGCACATTTCTGTATTTGCCTGAATCCCCGACCAAACCGAATACGGCATATTATAACAGGAATCATTTAGTTCCGCCGAAAATATTTGAACACTCATTCCACCATTATATGGGCAGGGGAAGCTGTACCTTCCAACAACTCCTGCACACCACCATGGATTACCTGTTATTGGCACCCATTGAAATGTTGGCGGGTCAACTGAAGTATGGTTTAGATATACGGCTTCAGGGGGATTACAAATGAACTGAGAAAATGAATAAGGAAAACTTTGTGTTATTATTAAGATTGCAAGAAAAATAAATACAATTTTTGTATATACCTTTTCCATCACGGGCTCCTGTTTTAGTTTGGTACCGGAGGATAATGGTTTATAATAATAGTTTATATAGTAAGTTATTTAAAGTCAATATTCTAACCGGATATATTAGTAGCTCACCTAAATAGGTATATCAATATAAATCGCCTATTTATGTTGTATAGTACAACATTAATATTTATTTTGTAACTGATATAAAATTAATCAGAACAATATTATGCCAGACCCAACACTAAATCTCGTACCCGTAGTAATTGCAGGTGTTATTAACATGATAATCGGCGCACTATGGTACTCACCTTATGTTGCAGGTAAGCTTTGGATGCGCTCAATGGGTAAAACCGAAGAAGAGCTGAAAGAAGGATTTTCACCAACAGGCATGGCTTTTACATATGTAATCAATACTGTTGCTGCACTAGTGTTTGCTTATGTACTTGCCCACCTCATAAAATTCAGCCAGGTGCATACATTCTCTCAGGGTGTTATTATCGGGTTCTGGGTATGGCTTGGGTTTGTTGTTACTACAGTCATCCCCGGTTATATGTATGAGAAAAAGCCAAAAATGTTATTCATACTTTTTATATTTTACCAGTTGATTTCTATAACCCTCATGGGCG
>JAPUEV010000016.1:1328-4240 GCA_027492415.1 Ignavibacteria bacterium | reverse complement strand
TAAACTTTATAGGCACTCTTGGGTTCAGTATTGTCCTGCCTTTTCTTGTTTTCCTTGTAACGGAGTTTGGCGGTAATGCAATTATGTACGGCGTTATAGGAGCTGTATACCCGTTCTTTCAGCTCTTTGGCGCACCGATACTTGGCAAATGGTCTGATACATACGGACGAAAAAAGATCCTTTTGTTAAGCCAGGCGGGTACCGTTGCGGGATGGCTTATCTTTTTAGCAGCAGCACTTGTTCCGGTAACGGTTCTCTTAAGCGTTAACAACAGTGTGTTTGGAATGTTCTCTGTAACAATTCCGCTGCTGCTTGTTTTTGCTGCAAGGGCTGTTGACGGACTGACAGGCGGTAACATTTCAGTTGCCAATGCATATCTTGCCGATATTACAGATGAAAAGAACAGGAATAAGAATTACGGAAAAATGTCAGTTTCATCAAACCTGGGTTTTATAGCGGGTCCGGCACTTGCTGGTATTTTAGGCATTACGTCACTTGGGTATAAACTGCCGATAATTGTAACTCTGTTGCTTTCTGTTTTAACTGTATTTATTATTCTATATTACCTGCCTGATACAGGTATAAGGAAATATGAAGAAAAGCCTGATGACATCAAAAAAGTTATGGGATTTGAAAATAAGGAGTGTTATAAGATCGAGGGTGAAAGTAATCCTAAAAATGAAAAGATACTGGACACTCCGCACATTAAGTTTATTCTTATGATATATTTCCTGATATTCCTGGGCTTTAATTTTTACTATACCTCGTTCCCTGTTCATGCAACCGAAAAATTAAAATGGTCAGTGGGTGAAATGGGGGTTTATTATTCTATACTGAGTATTTTAATGGTAATTGTACAGGGTCCGGTATTAAGCCGCCTGACTAAAAAGTTCTCTGAAAGCGTACTGATCATCACCGGGAATTTACTGCTTGTTGTAACATTTTTAATGCTGCTCTCAGGCAATACTGTTATAGTTTTTGCATCAGCTGTATTTTTTGCCGCCGGTAACGGCATTATGTGGCCATCGGTGCTTTCAGTGCTTTCTAAAGCGGCGGGCAAAAAATACCAGGGCGCGGTGCAGGGCTATGCAAGCAGTCTTGGCAGCCTTGCAAGCATAATAGGGCTTGTGCTCGGGGGGATAATATATTCAGGCATAGGAAGCGGAACATTTATAATTTCTGCAGGTGTAATATTTACAGTATTTGCATTATCGTTCAGGTTTCCTGCGATACTAAAAACCTGTAATAAAGAACCTGCTTTAAATTAAAAAATAACTGAAATGAAAAACGTGATCTGTATTATTATTTTTCTGGTACTCAGTACTTTATCATATTCCCAGGATAATATATTTATCACAGAAAAAGGTGAAGGGGGTGTATGCGGAAAAATATTAATAGTAGATGGAATTTGGGTAAGCGAAGGCAGCTTGAACGCTGATATATCTATACTTGATAAACAGAATTCAAAACCCATAACCGGCGGATATAAGAAAGGCAGCGAGATAACTGTTTCAAGCGAGCCGGGCTGTACATATTATATATTTTCAATTGAAAAGAACGGCAGTATTAATAATAAAGGTACAGTTGTACTTTCAAAAACTGCGCCTGTATCCATTTTAGAGATCATTGACGGCAGCTTTACTGCATATGAGAATATGAGCTTTAGAACAGGTGAGTATAACTGGTATTTTCCTTCAATTTCAGGTGAAGCCGGTGATTTAACAGCTAATATTACAATAACCAAAAATACTGAATTGATAGAAAACCTTGCTTTAAAAAAAGGTGATATGGTATTTATCGGAGAGTTCCTGTATAAAGTTGAATCAATAAAGCCAAAGTTTAAAGATGAAATAAAAGATCCACAGGGCTACTATGAATACAACCCGGGTACAGTGCGATTTACCGCAGTAAAAGAATATGTTCCTGAAAAATAATTTAAAACCTCAAAATAAATTAAAAAAATGAAAATAAAATTCCTTGCAGTATTATCATTAGTATGTTTATCTTATAACATTTCATATTCTCAATTCCTTTCCGGTTTGGGTATAAAAGCAGGTTCAACTTTTTCAAACCAGAAGTACGATTATAAGAAATTTGATTACAAGCCTGAAACAAAATACCTATTTGGCTTTAACGGAAGTCTTTATGCAGAATTTCTTCAAAATAAAAACTTTAATGTAATTCTGGAATCAGGGTTTGAGCAAAGAGGCTATACATTGGTTACAAAACCAACAGATGAATTCGGTAACCCGCTGCCTGATATGAACGTGTATGAAAGAACAAATTACTTTACTTCGGGGCTATTGCTGAAAATAAAAGCTCCCGGCAGTAAGATATCACCTTACATTATCCTGGGTCCAAAACTTGATGTATTATTGGGCTATTCCATAAAGCCTGAAGATGAATCCACAACACTTTACGGGTTTGACTATCCCGTAAATGAATTCAAAAAGATAAATTATTCCCTGAACCTTGGTGCAGGCATTGAATTCAATAAGCTTTTGCCTTTTAAAACATTTGTTGAATTAAACTATTCACCTCCCCTCAATACATCGTATAACAGCGAGTGGCTGGAAGTTAAAGAACACTATTTTAATGTTAAGCTCGGTATAAATTTCATAAAGGATAAACCTGTTAAAATTAAAAAATAATGGATAGCTTGCTTGTAAAATACACTACTTACAACTATTGGGCAAATAAAAGAGTTATAGATAAACTCCGCACACTACCTGAGGATATGCTGCTTAAGGAACAGAAAAGCAGCTTCCCCTCTATATTTGCCACAATACTGCATATGAATGATGCAGAAATAGTATGGATGACGAGGCTTAAAGGAATATCGCTGAACAAATGGCCCTCTGAGGATTTTAAAGGTACACCAAATGAGGCTTTGGATAGGCTTGAAGCCTCAT
>JAPUEV010000016.1:0-1228 GCA_027492415.1 Ignavibacteria bacterium | reverse complement strand
TCTGAGGATTTTAAAGGTACACCAAATGAGGCTTTGGATAGGCTTGAAGCCTCATCACTTGAAATTAAAAATTATGTTATAGGTATTACTGATGAAAAGATGCAGGAAGATCTTTCCTTTAACAGCCTTGACGGGAAAAATTATACCATGAAGATAGATGAGATAATACAGCATGCGGTGAACCATGCGACATTCCACAGGGGGCAAATAGTTACAATGCTGAGAAACCTGGATGTGACCGGTATTCCTTCAACTGATTTTATCACATACTTACGCTCATTATGAAAGATAAAATAAATATTTTCTGGTTTCGCCGTGATCTGAGGCTTGAAGATAATACAGGCTTATTCCATGCACTGAGAGCCGGTTTACCTGTACTGCCATTGTTCATTTTTGATACTGAAATACTGGGTAAGCTTGATAACAAACAGGATGCAAGGGTGGAGTTTATTCACAATGCATTAACTGAAATTGATACAGAGCTGAAAAAAATCGGCAGCACATTATTAACAGTTATGGGGAGTCCACAGCAGGTTTGGAAAAATTTAATCAGGGAATATGAAATAGAATCAGTTATTACCAACCATGATTACGAGCCATATGCAATCAGGCGTGAAAGTGCAGTAAAAGAGCTGCTGAATGAGAACGGTATTCAGTTCAGCACATTCAAAGACCAGGTTATTTTCGAAAAAAGCGAAGTTGTTAAGCCTGACGGTAAGCCATATACAATATTTACACCTTACAGTAAGACCTGGCTGAACAGGTTTGATAAAAAAGCCCTTGAAGAAAAGGTGGTCCCGGGAAATCAAAATGGTTTTTACAAATTTACGGGTAAGCTTCTTTCACTGGAAGAAATTGGCTTTATACGGGCGGGTATAAACTTTCCTTCAAAGGAAATAAGGAAAAGTATTATTAAAAATTATCAGAATACACGTGATATCCCTTCGCTGGAAGGTACTTCCAGGCTAAGTGTTCATTTAAGGTTCGGTACAGTAAGCATACGCCGATTGGTGAAGGAAGCGCTTAAGCTTAATGATACCTGGCTAAAGGAGCTTATCTGGCGTGAATTCTTTATGATGATATTATACCACTTCCCGCACTCAGCAGCTTCATCATTTAAGCAGGAGTATGACAGGATACAGTGGAGGAACAATGAAGCGGAATTTGACGCGTGGTGTAAAGGAGAAACAGGCTACCCGATTGTTGATGCGGGAATGCGTGAGCTTAA
>JAPUEV010000015.1 GCA_027492415.1 Ignavibacteria bacterium | reverse complement strand
ATGATTCTTTGAATTATCTTTTATAGCCCTGTAGATAGATCTTGCGCCGTCTTTAATATAAAAATAATCTCTTATAACCTTGCCGTCTCCCCATACTTCAATGGTTTCACCCTGTTTAATTTTGTACAGCAGGTGAGCAATTAATCCCTGGGTCAGGAAAGGGTTCTGTCTCTCACCATAAGGATTAGCAAACCTTAGGATCTTATAATCAAGGTTTTTTAAGCTGGAGTAGAGATATAAATACTTTTCTATTGTAAGCTTAATAATACCGTATGAGCTGATAGGATCTGTGGGATGCTTTTCAGTTATGGGCAGCTTTACAGGATTTCCGTAAACAGTGCCGCCGGAAGAAATAAATATCAGTCTTTTAATATTATGCAGGGCGCATTTTTCAAACAAATGAAGTGATGAAATAAGGTTAGACTCTACGTCATAAAATGTGTTCATGTTTGATGTTGCAGGAACTGTGGAGCTTACCAAATGAACAACATAGGTTTTGCCTTTTAACGCTTTGGTAATATCCACTTCATTGTTAAAGTCGCCTTCAATAAAATCTATCCTGTCAAGTATATGTGCAACGTTCTTTTTAGAAGCATTAAGCTTATCAAAAACGGTAACTTTGATATTATTCTTTAAAAGGTCTTCGGCAATATGAGAGCCTATAAACCCGCCGCCTCCAAATATTATACAGCTTTCGTTCATCTTATATTGCTTTAACCAGCTTTAATACATACCTGAACGGTATGAAAAAATACGGTATTCTGTGAATTGAGGAAATATCGAAAAATTTATTTACCTGTTTTTTTATCAGCTTTAAACTGTAATTATGTATATGCCATTCATCAAGGTTGTTCTTTGCAGCAAGATCCCATCTGCTTTCTTTCGGCTCAAGTACTCTCCTGAAACCGGAATTCAACAGAACATTCTTTGTAAACATAATCAAATTTTCATTCGGAATTGATAACGAAATTATTCCATTATCCTTTAAAACGCGCATCATTTCGGCTATAATTGCATCAGGCTCAAGTACATGCTCAAATACTTCAGTGCAAAGTATCCTGTCAAAAAACTTATCCTCAAACGGAAGGTTCTCGCCTTTAGCAACCATTAAACGGGCTTTATTTCCCAGCCTTTTCTCTGCGCGGCTTATCTGCACTGGTGATATATCAATGCCTGTAAGCCTGCCGTTCGGTATCCTTTCAAGAATATGCCCCGCACCGCAGCCAATTTCCAGTACGGAATCAGAATCCCTGATATCCGCTTCCTGAATTAAAACCTTTATCCTTTTATTTTCAATGAACCTGAAGAGCCTGTTCGGGTGATTATAGAATTTATCGAGGTCATGTTTTATGGCATGCTCTTCATTCCATTTTTCAAAATCCCCGGGAAGAGGCCTCATAATTTTTCAAATATAAAAGAGCCGAACCTTTTATCAGTTGATACTATTTGTTTTAATAATCTAAATTTTGTCGTATCCTGCAGAAGCTCTATCTGTACGTCATTTTTAAATTCGGGCCTGTATCCGTAATGTGATTCCCAGATTACCATAGTGCCTTTTGGCGCTTCACCCAGGTTTTTAAGGTCAAGCTTTTTGAATGCGCTTTGGTTTTCTTTGTACTGGTTAGAGTAAAACATAATGAAGGTGTGGTTGGTAAGCTTTTCTTTGCCTTTTGCCTCGGGCATCTGGTCAAGATACTCGGCGGTTTCCTTAACGGAAATGTTTTCAGGTGAAAGCTTTTTGGGCTCAACAAAGTACAGGTGTATTGCAGCAAGCAATACTGCGGCAATCCCCAGTGATGTTAAATACTTTGTCCTGGATTCATTCCATAACACGATTGATAATATGAAAAATAATCCGACAAAAATTATTTTGGTGTATTCGGATTTTTCGAGGAGTATAAAACCATCAGATGCTTTTGAAAGGAACAGCAAAATAAGAACGGCAAATGTTCCGGTAATAATGTAGTTGCTGCTTTTGAACTTCTGGTATGAAAGGTTATTTAAGCCGACTGCTGCAAAGAAAGCACAGATAGGGGATATGTGAAGCAGGTAACGCCAGTTACCCGGATTTGGACCATCGCTTACCATTGTAAGCATCTGTATTACGAAAATTGAAATGAAGATTATATAAAACTCTGCATATTTCCTGAAATACTCTTTTAACTTTGTGGTATCATTTAAGAAACCAAAAAATCCAAGTAAAAACAATGATAAGCATACCGGACCCACAATGAAGATATACACTTTGAAGTAATGCATCAGCCCCTGTGATTTGTAATTTAAGCCTGCCACTGATTTCATTTCGGTAAGCACAAAGAACAGGTCACCGGTTTTTATAAAGCCCAGCAGGTTATATAATACAGGGAAGACAAATAATGCAGCGGCACAGTAATACTTCTTTTTAACCGCAAAAATTATCGCAAATACTATCAGTAATAGTGCAATTTCCTGCCTGACAGTGTAAATATATCCAAGCAGCAATGCGCTGAATAAAAACTTTTCTTTTTTGTATAATATCAAAAAGCTGACAATGCAAAGTGCTGTGAATATTTCTGAGTATGACCGGAAAGAGAGATCAACAAACAGGGGCTGTGTGCCCAGCAGCAATGCCCCAATGATAGCAAATCCGACCTTGTATGTTTTGATGAGAACATAGGTCATATAAACCGTTGTAGCGGCTACAAGGGAATTAAATATCAAAACCGCATCATAGCTTATGAGTGCAGGCAGGACCATAAATATTTTATAGCCCGGTTTGGGTCCGTTGCCAAGTATCACCCAGGGATCCTGCCAGAAATTAAGCATATTTATATATTGTGCAACTTCATCATCCTGGTAAAATCCCATAGAAATTTTACGGTATGAATAGTATAAAATGGCTAAAATTGGTATAATTAGCCAGAAATACCTGGAATATTTGGCTTCAAAACCGGATTCAGAATAAGGAATATTGAGAATTGATTCCTGTTTCTTCAGTGTATTTTCAGTAGTTTTTTTCTTGCTCATAAAAAACAAATATATACAAGCCTGTGCTAAAATTCTATTCATTTTAAAGAATATAGATTTTTAGTATTTTAATGTAATAATTAATAGGTACAGTTAATGGCTAAGACAAAAAAAGAAAATCCGACCGCAAAAAGGTTCGAAATTATTGAAAATGAAATTGCTGAATTAAGCAGTGAGCGTGACAGGCTCAAAGCGCACTGGGTCCTTGAAAAGGATCTTATTTCAGGCATACGAAAGATGAAGGAAGAGCTTGAGGGCTTAAAGAACGATGCCGATAATTTTGAAAGACAGGGTGACCTGGCTAAAGTTGCTGAAATAAGGTACGGAAAAATTATTGAGCTTGGCAGAAGCATCGAGGAAAAATCTGATAAGCTGGCTGAGCTGCAAAAAGAGAACAAGATGCTGAAGGAAGAAGTTGATGCCGAAGATATAGCTGAAATTGTAGCCAAGTGGACAGGCATTCCCGTAACAAAGATGCTTGAGAGCGAACGCGAAAAGCTTTTACACATAGAAGAGAACCTGCATAACAGGGTCATAGGGCAGGATGAGGCGATAAGCGCAGTTGCAAATGCAATCAGGCGGAGCAGGGCAGGCTTGCAGGATATGAACCGGCCGATAGGTTCATTCATTTTCCTCGGCACAACCGGTGTAGGCAAAACGGAGCTTGCAAAAGCACTGGCTGAATTCCTGTTTGATGATGAGCATAACCTTATCAGGATAGATATGAGCGAATACATGGAAAAATTCTCAGTCAGCAGGTTAATTGGCGCGCCCCCCGGTTATGTTGGTTATGAAGAAGGCGGTCAGTTAACAGAAGCCGTACGCAGAAAACCGTACAGCGTTGTGCTGCTTGATGAAATTGAAAAGGCGCACCCTGATGTATTCAATATACTGCTTCAGCTGCTTGATGATGGGATACTCACTGACTCACAGGGCAGAACAGTTAATTTTAAAAATACAATTATAATTATGACCTCAAACCTTGGCTCGCATTTAATTCAGGATGAGCTTTTGAGCATTGATGAGAATAACAGAGAGCAGGTCCTTGGTAGGCTGAGAGAAAAGCTGTTTGAGCTTTTAAGGCAGAAGATAAGACCCGAAATACTGAACAGGATTGATGAAGTAGTAATGTTCAAGCCGCTGCTTGGCTCAGAGCTAAGGAAAATTGTGGATATCCAGCTTGAGGGAATCAAAAAAATGCTGGCAAGGAATAATGATATAACCCTTGAAGTGACAGATGATGCC
>JAPUEV010000014.1 GCA_027492415.1 Ignavibacteria bacterium | reverse complement strand
CAGCTTGTAATCCCTGAAAATTCCCCATACACCGTTTAAGCCGTGATACATGCCAAGTACGATAAATGTAAGATCCAGGACCCTGTACCAGTTACTCTGCATTCTTGCCAGAACTGCATCGTAAGTATGTCCGGATTCAGGGGTATAATGCATTAAGATATAATGACCTATCATTACTACAACAAGTATTAAACCTGTTACACGCTGAAATACCCAGCTGAATGACCCTGAACTCCTTGAATTTTGATGTTTATACAACTGTTTAGCTTATCTGAATAATTTATGAATTTCGTGTGAAAACATTACATAGCCCATTGCAAAAAACATTAAAACACCTATTACCAGTGAATACCTGTAGAGTGCTTTATGATATTTTGCGCCATCAGCCCAATCAACCAAAACTATCCTAACGCCGTTAAGCGAGTGAAATAAAACAAATGCGAATAAAAACCACTCCAATGCCATAAAGAAAGGAGTTGTGTAATGCGACATAAATTCGTTAAATGCCTGTCTGCCCTGTGAAAGTGGTGAAAGGGAAAATATGTGCATAAATAAATAGGCAATTAATGCTATTCCCGTTATGCGGTGTAAGATCCATGCCCAGCTGCCCGGATCTTTCTTATAATTTAAATTGGTTTTTACCCAATTTTTCTGGTCAAATTTTTTGAATTCTGCCATTTCTATACAAAAGTAGTTAAAAATGTAAGAAAATGCAATATATGAAAAAAAATATTTGTTTTTTTAAAGATTTCAAATGTTAGGGTAAAATGGTTCGAATTTATGCTATTTTAAGGAATCTTCTGATAGATATGGCGCTGCCTAATGTGCCAAGGAGTGTTCCAAAGACAACAAGTAATATCAGGAACTTAGTATCAATGATAGAAAAGTTGAAATCATTGTTGGTATACGTTGCGTAAAAATATCCTAAAAACAGCTCTAATACTAAAACTGCAAGCAGGCTGCCCACAAAGCCCTGGAAAAATCCTTCCATTATAAAAGGAGTCCTGATAGTTTCTTTGGTAGCTCCAATGAGCTTCATAATTTCAATAGTATCTTTTTTCGCCACAATCATCAATCTGATAGTATTGCCTATCAAAAATATAGATGAAAACGTAATTATCACAAGCAGGCTTAAATTGAGGAAAACAAGTGATTGTGAGTTTCGCTCGATAATTTCAAGGTTTTTTTGCGCGTAAACAATATCGTTTATTTCACTGTTTTTCTGCAGCTCCGTTTTTATTTTCTCTATCCGGTCAATTGTTTTATATTCATCGTAAAGTGTTATCTTTAGCGAAGGCGGCAGGGGATTATAGTCAAATACATCAAGTATATCCTGACCGAATTCTTCTGCAAATATCCTGGCAGCTTCTTCTTTGGAAATATATGTTACAGCTTTAACTCCGCCTATTGTTTTTATTGATGTTGTAAGCTTGCTTATATCAGCCGGCTGAATGCTGTCTATTAAATACGCGTCAATTTCAACTTTATCCCTTATCAGCTTTAACAGCTTAACAGAATTTATGGATATTGTAATGTATACCCCAAGCAGCAGTACTGCAAGTGCAATAACTACAATAGAGCTGAAAACTGCTGATTTAGCTGTCTTCAGGTATCTCATAAATTCTTTAAAGTAATAAGATGGATTCAAATCAATTTGTAATTAGTGATGAATAATGAGCAAAAATAACAGAAGCAATTTTTTTATGTAAGTCAAATATTCAATTCTTAGGCAAAACACTAAAAGTTAATGTATTAACAGAAACACTTTTCCAACAGGCTATATATCTGTTCTCAAAGCTTAGTGTATATTTCCCAACGGGGATGGTACTGGTGTCCTTGCTATTATATTTCCAAATGTCAAAACAGAAGTCTCTATTCAGATGAGCTTCCATGACCAACATTTTGTGTGGAGGTAAAATAACCTCAGGGAAGATAACTCTCCCTAAGCGAGATAAAAAATAATCAATATTCCTGTAACACTTTCCCAGTTCATCAGTTACAATGATACCCATAAAGAAATTACTTTGGGTACATGACTCAAGGGAATCACTTTTATTAATATCAAATTCTGCTTTAAGCAGGATTTCTTCACCTTCTGTATATTCGGATTTATTCAAAGAGAGCTTTACTGTATGACTTAAAGTATCAGAAAATGTATATCCAACAGGTAAGCCAATTATAAAAATGATTAATAAAACTTTAATCATTTCTTCTTCACAACTTCGCCCCAGCCAAGGTGGTTCACATGCTTTAAAATGATCCATCCGGCAATTGTACCGAGGGCAAGGAATATAAATCCGGCAGCGTAATTACCAAGGATTATCTTGCCTATACCAAACAGGTACATGTATACCAAAACTATTCCCAGTGCCCAATCAATAAATAATACTGCATAGCCTCTGTCAGCTTTTATCTCAGGGAACTTCAATGCAAACGATCTCCAGCCTATTCCGCCGGGGTGAACACGTTTGTAAAATACTGCAAGCTTATCTTCATCAACAGGTTTTGTGATAAAGACCGTGACTAACCATGCAAGTGTTGTTATAGGTACTATTATAAATAATGTTTCGGGGAACTTAACATTAAAATTACCAAAGTGCAGGATTGCATAAACAACAAATGGAGTAACCGTAGCAACTATTTCTGAAATTGCATTTATGCGCCACCAATACCACCTGATTATCAGTATTAAGCCAAGTCCCGCGCCGCACTCAATAACAAATGCCCATACACCTGAAATTGTTGACATGAACATTGTAACAACAACAGAAAGCACCATGAAAAATATTGTGGCTATCCTTGAAACTGTAACATAACTTTTTTCTGATCTTCCGGGAGAGATAAAGCGTTTGTAGAAATCATTGATGAAATAAGAAGTACCCCAGTTAAGGTGAGTTGCAATTGTTGACATATACGCAGCAAAGAAAGCCGCAAGAAGCAAGCCTTTTAATCCGACAGGCAGGAACTGGTTCATAGCTTTTACATAACCAAGTCCCTTATCAGCCATCGATAGCTCCGGATACAGAACTATAGCAGAAAGGCCGACTAAGATCCATGGCCATGGGCGAATACAATAGTGGGCTACTTGAAAGAATAACGTTGCAAGTAGTGAGTTTTTCTCGTCTTTGGCGGACATCATTCTTTGCGCAATATAACCACCGCCACCCGGTTCAGCGCCTGGATACCAGCTAGCCCACCATTGAATACCTATAAAAGCCAGGAATGTTGATACTGTCATCATTAAAATGCCGCCGGTACCGGTAGAAGTTCCCGTTTCGCCGCCGATCTGAGGTGTAAATCTTAATGCCCAGTCAGGAAGCTTTTCCTGCAGGCCGCTTATGCCGCCTATCTGGGGTGAATTAACAACAATTATAGCAAGTATTATACAGCCTGCCATTGCAAGTACAAACTGGAAAGCATCTGTAACTGTAACACCCCAAAGACCGGAAATAGCAGAATATATTGCAGTGATGAACATGCCCGCTGCAAGGAAATATATTACATTACCGTTATTAACATATTCAGGGAACATACCAAGCAGTATTTTGCCCATTGCAAGGTTAACCCAGCCCATAATTATGCAGTTCATAAAGATACCAAGGTAGATAGCTTTAAATCCCCTAAGGAAAGAAGCTGACTTACCCGAGTATCTTAGCTCTATGAACTCAACATCAGTCAATATACCTGCCCTGCGCCAAAGCTTTGCAAAAAAGAAAACTGTCAGCATACCGCCAATTAACATATTCCACCAAAGCCAGTTGCCCGCAATTCCGTTCTGCCCAACAAGCTCAGCAACTGCAAGCGGAGTATCTGCTGCAAATGTTGTAGCAACCATGCTAAGCCCGGCAAGCCACCAGGGCAGTTGTCTGCCGCTTAAGAAGAAGTCTTCTGTGTTACCGCTTGCTTTTTTGTAATAATATAGACCGATTGCAAGGCTGATGATGAAATATAACGCTATTATGATCCAGTCAATTAAATGCATATTCCCCCGCAAATTAAATGATCACCTGAACCTTGTGCCGTACTTGTTACGGTATTTTTTCAGGATCTGATCTTTTTTAAAAAGTTGCTGAACCCGGTTCAGCATAACACATATTAAAAAACATAACAAAAATAACGTAAATTGAGTATAATTGCAATTTTTAAAGCTATGTTACTAATTAAATAATAATTTGAAAGATTATTAATTATATTTGAGTAATCACAGATGATTTAAATCTAGATCAGGAGTTAACCTATGAAAGCCTTGAT
>JAPUEV010000013.1:16496-31383 GCA_027492415.1 Ignavibacteria bacterium | reverse complement strand
GCCAGGGGCGAGGGCGGAATATTAAGGAATAACGCCGGCGAGCGCTTCATGGAAGTCTATGCGCCAACGGTTAAAGATCTGGCGCCGCGTGATATGGTTTCGCGCGCAATTATTTCAGAGATAAGGGCAGGTCGCGGAATTCTTGGAAGCGACGGCACACATTATATAAATCTTGATTTAACTCACCTTGGCAAAAAAGTAATTGATGAAAAGATACCTGAAATAACAGGCTTTGCACGAACATATTTGGGTGTTGAGCCTACCAAGGAGTGCGTTCCTATTCAGCCAACAGCGCATTACGCAATGGGCGGTATACCAACCAACTATGACGCAGAAGTTCTTGCTGATAATAAAGGCACACGGGTTACCGGTTTCTACGCAGCCGGTGAATGCGCCTGTGTATCAGTACACGGCGGCAACAGGCTTGGCACAAACTCACTGCTTGATATAGTTGTATTCGGCAGAAGAGGCGGCAAAAAAATATCACAGTTCTTAAAAACCGCTGAGCATCAGGAGTTTAAAGCCGACCCTTCTGAGAAGACCAGGGAAATGATGAGCGGTTTGCTTGCGCAGACAGGCGGCGAGAAGATCACCAATATCAGGAAAGATCTGCAGCAGAACATGATGGATAAATGCGGTATTTTCAGGAATGAAAAAGATCTTGCTGAAAACAAAGAGCTGATAAAGCAGTACAAAGAAAGATATAAGAATATTACCATACAGGATAAGAGCAAAGTATTTAATACTGATCTTATTGAAACCATTGAGCTTGGCAACCTGCTTGATATTGCTGAGAGCGTAAATGAAAGCGCACTCAACAGGCAGGAGTCAAGGGGCGCACATACACGTGAAGATTTCCCCAAACGCGATGACGGCACATGGATGAAGCATACTTTCATTACTAAAAATGAGAGCGGTGACCCCAAAATTGAATACAAGCCTGTTGTTATGACCAGGTTCGAGCCGATGGAAAGAAAATATTAACGTGAAACGTCAAATGTGAGACGTCAAACGATTCCCAAAAAGCAGATAATAAAAAAGCAAAATTCTAAATATTAAATGATATGCAAGTTACATTTAAAATACTGAGATTTAACCCTGAAACAGATAAAGAACCTCATTTTGAGGAATACCGTTTTGAGGCTCATGAGAACATGACAATACTTGACTGTTTGCACAAGATCAAGTGGGAGCATGACGGCTCTCTTGCATTCAGGCGTTCATGCGCGCATGGTGTATGCGGCTCTGATGGTATGAGGATTAACGGTAAAAATCATCTTGCATGCTCAACCCTGCTTAAGGATATTAATACGAAAAAAACGGTTGTTATTGAACCGCTCCCTTCAATGCCTATAATCAAGGATCTTATCCTTGATATGACAGATTTTTATGATAAGTACAAAGCTGTAAAGCCATACCTGATTAATACAAGTCCTGTAAGCGAAGACAGCGAAAGGCTGCAGTCGAACGAAGATGCTGAAAAGCTGTTTGAATCAGCAAAATGCATTTTATGCGCCTGCTGTACTACAAGCTGTCCCAGCACATGGACAAATAATAATTACATAGGACCCGCTGCGCTTTTAAAGGCATACAGGTTCGTTTTTGATACAAGAGATGAAGCAGCAGATGAAAGACTTGATATTATCGATAACCCGGATGGTATCTGGAGATGCCACACAATTTTCAACTGTATTGAATCATGCCCTAAGGAGATAAATATTACGTGGCATATTTCACAGCTTAAACAGGAGCTCTCAGGCAGGGAATTATAATCACTGCCCCGCAGGAGCCCGCTATTTTTTCCCAAAGATCCGTAAGGAGGATTTAAACAGTAAATGTTTCAGGATTTTGCAAAGAGGAAATTCCGTGATTATATCTCTATGCTTGAATTTCCCGCCGGCAGGATTACTTTTGAACGGCTGTGGAACTCGGCAATACCCCCTTTTATACTAAGCTTCCTGGAAAACTACATTCCGAAGCATAATATCCCCATAGATAAAAAAGAATTTGAGGACCTGCTGAATAAGGCAATTGTCTTCAACATCAATTATATAATTAAGCCTAAAAATACCCTGCTTAAATTTTTATTCGGCGAGCTTGAAACCCGCCCGGTAAGCTTCATACACAACAGGCTTAAATATTTCCAGTTCTACGGTTATTATATTACACAGATAGAGGAATTCATCCTGGTAAATTCTCTCGAGTTCGTTACAGTTACACAGATAGAGCACCTGCTTAATGAAGTGAACCGTAATATCTACGAAGAGCTTTCAGCCAAACGCAGCCAGGCGCACAGGATGAACCTTGTAAAGCTGCTTTATTATTTCTTCCATGATCTTGGTGATAACAATCCCATAAATATAAAGCTTCCCAAGAAGATACTTTCAGCATTTTTTGCAGATAAAGGTTACACTGAAATAAAGAAAAAGATCGACGGGTTCTTCAGCGATGAGATCTTTATACAGGAAGCCATTGAGCTGATGGACCCTGAAAATAAGAGGCTGCCAAAAGAAGACAGCGGAACCGGTGTAAGCGATGAGGAAATAAAGCGTATAGTAAGCAAAGCCAAAACGGAGCTTATTAACAAAGAGCGTGCTGATAAAGAAATTGAAAAGATACTAAAGGCAGATGAAGCACAGCAGGAAGATATCCCTGAAATAAATATCAGGCTAATCCGCGAACAGGAGGCTAAAATGCCCGAAGCGGATAAGAACAGGCTGATAATTGACGATGATATTTATTCCAATGACCTCCTGTTCGCTTCACAGTTCAATGATATAACCCCGCCTGCACTGATAACTGATGAAGAAAAGAGAAAAAGACTGATTGATGACCTGTTCTGTGAAAGCTCCTACAGGAAAAAAATAATTAAGAAGATATTTAACAAGGACGAATCTGAATTTAACAGCTCAGTAAACAGCCTGCTTGATAAAAAAGGGTGGGATGAAGCAGTAATATTTATTGAAGACCTGTTTAAAAACAAAAAGGTGAATTTTTATTCAGAAGCGGCTGTGAAGTTTGTGGATATATTCCAGAGCCATTTTAACAAAGATGAACCCTATAACGGAAAGAGTAAAGCAGTATGATGTTAATTGATAACGCAAAGATCACCATTAAAAGCGGTGATGGCGGAAGAGGATGTGTAAGCTTCAGACGTGAAAAGTATGTGCCTAAAGGCGGTCCTAACGGCGGCGATGGCGGTAAAGGCGGCGATGTTATTTTTAAAGCTGATAACTCCCTGGCAACACTTATTGATTTCAGGTATAAAAGAACATACCGCGCAAAGAACGGAGTGCACGGGCTTGGCGGCGATAAAACAGGTAAAAGCGGTGAAGATACTGTGATCCTTGTTCCCTTAGGCAGCATAATTAAAGATGCTGTGACGGGTTACATACTTGCTGATCTTATTGAGAACGGTGATTCATACCTTGCAGCAGTTGGGGGCAAAGGCGGAAGAGGCAATGCTAAATTTGCGACCTCAACAAACCAGGCGCCGCGCCAGGCAGAGCCCGGTATTAAAGGCGAAGAAAGAGAAATTGAAATTGAGCTTAAGCTGATAGCGGATGTAGGTCTTGTTGGTCTGCCAAATGCAGGTAAATCCACGCTCATTTCTAAAATATCAGCGGCTAAGCCAAAAATTGCTGATTACCCGTTCACAACACTTCAGCCCAATCTCGGTATTGTCCGCTATAAAGATTACCAGAGCTTTGTAGTAGCCGATATCCCCGGTTTAATAGAAGGCGCCCATACAGGCAAAGGTTTGGGCATCAGGTTCTTAAAGCATATTGAAAGAACAAAAGTACTTGTGTTCTTAATTGATGCTACGCTTATTCCTTACAAAGAAAATAAGATTGAAGATTACGAAATTCTTGTAAATGAGCTTAAAAGCTATGATATAAAGCTGCTTGATAAACCAAAGCTGATTTGTTTTTCAAAAATTGACAGCTTAACGGAAGACCAGGTAAAAGCGCTGGCTAAAATAAAATTTACTAAAGGCAGAAGCAAAGAGAAGATAATAGTACTTAATATTTCATCTATAACCGGTGAAGGACTGCCCGTGCTGCTGGATGAGATTTGGAAACTTCTGCATTGATTCCGGTCAGCTTTACAAAGCTTAACATTCAAATTACCTGAATTAAAGTTTATTAATTTATTCCTGCACTACTGTTCCTTTTAACAGATCATGAAAAGAAAACCAAATATATTAGTTTCAAACGATGACGGCATAGAAGCGCCGGGTCTGCAAAGACTTGTTGAAGAGCTGAACAGCTTTGCCAATGTTTACGTATCAGCTCCATACAGGCAGCAAAGCGCTGTTGGACACTCAATTACCATCTTCTATCCTTTAAGAACATATGAGCACATGAAAGACGGTAAATTTTTCGGAATTGCCGTAGAAGGTACTCCCGCTGATGCTGTAAAAATAGGCGTACTTCACTTTTTCAAAGATGTAAAGTTCGATCTTGTAGTATCAGGTATAAATCACGGAGCAAACACAGCAATTAATATCATATATTCCGGAACTGTTTCAGCTGCGACGGAAGGAACTATACTCGGTATACCTTCGATAGCTCTTTCACTCACTACGTTCAGCAAAGTTGATTTCATTGATGCATCAAAGATCGCTACTAAAATTGTGAAACAGATCTGGGATGATGATGATATTAAGATACATGAAGGAACGCTGCTTAATATAAACATCCCCAATGTACCGGCTGATGAAATAAAGGGTGTAAAGATAACCAAGCAGGGCAAATCTTACTGGGAAGATGCCTTTGAAGTGAGGGCTGACCCAAATGGCAGGGATTACTACTGGCTGACAGGGAAAATGGTTTATAAGGATGAATCAACAGAATTTGATATTGCCGCAGTTAAAGAAAATTATGTTTCTATCACTCCCCTGCATTATGACCTTACTGATTACTCCACATACGAAGAAACAAAGAACTGGAAATTAAATAAATAAATTATGAGAAGCGAAGTTATTGTACTTGACCATACAAGCAGAGTGTTAAAAGGTAACCCTCTGAATGATCCCTTCAGAAGAAAAGTTGTTGTTTACCTTCCGCCCTCTTACAGCTTCTCAAGAAAAAATTATCCTGTAGTGCATCTCATTGCCGGGTTTACAGGCTATGGTGCGCTTAATATGAATCTTACGCCGTTCGGTGAGAATATTCAGCAGAGGCTGGATAGACTGATAGCCGCAGGCAAAATGAAGGAAATGATAGTAGTAATGCCTGATTGCTTTACAAAATACGGCGGCTCTCAGTATGTAAATTCGGCAGCTACGGGCAGATATGAAGATTATATAGTAAAAGAAATTGTCCCTTTCATAGATGAAAATTTCAGGACTATTCCCAAAGCAGCCTCAAGATGTATTATTGGTAAATCAAGCGGAGGTTACGGCGCAATGTGGCTGGCAATGCGTCACCCTGAAGTATTCGGACTTATGGCAACACACTCCGGTGATTCTGCATTTGAATACTGCTACATGGAGCATTTTGCTGAATTCATAATATTGATACAAAAATACGGCAAAGGACATAAAGCAGTTCAAAACTTCATTAAAACACAGATAAATACAAAGCAGCCTAAAGGCGGTGACTTCCATAATATCATCAATACGATAGGAATGTCAGCATGCTACTCACCCAACCCAAAGCGCAAAGAATATAATTTTGACCTGCCGTTTGATATTTATACCGGGGAGATAATTCCCGAAGTATGGGCAAAATGGCTGAAGTTCGATCCTGTAAGGCTGGTTTCAAAATATAAAGCTAACCTGAAGAAGCTGAAAATGATCTATGTTGATTGCGGCATAAGGGATGAATTCAAATTACAGGCTGGCGCCAGGATATACTGTGATAAGCTGAAGAAGAACGGTGTAAAATTTATCCACCAGGAATTCAACGGCGGACATATGAATGTTCAGTACAGGTATGATACAAGCTTCCCGCTGATATCGAAATATTTTTCCTATAGTTAAATAATATTAAATGGATTTTAAAGATTATTTTTCAACCCAGGCTAAGGAATACTCAAAATACAGACCCAAATATCCTGATGAACTTTTTTCGTTTTTAAGCTCACTTGTTAGTGAGCATAACACTGCGTGGGATTGCGCCACAGGCAACGGACAGGCTGCAATTGGACTGGAGCCTTACTTCGAAAAGATCATTGCAACAGACCCAAGCAGCGCTCAGATAGAACATGCTGAGCTTCATCAGAAAATTGAATACCGGATAGCCTCAGCAGAAAACAGCGGGCTTGAATCTGATTCAATTGACCTGCTGACAGTAGCGACCGCAATCCACTGGATAGATACAGATAAATTCTATCCCGAAGCAAAAAGAATTATCAAAAACGGCGGTGTGCTGGCGGTTTGGACATATTCGGAAAGCACGGTAAATGAAGAAATTGATAAAGTTTCTGCGTACTACGGTCATACAATAATCGGTGAACACTGGCCTGAAGAAAATAAAAAAGCATGGGATTTTGAGAATAAAATTCACTTACCGTTTGAAGCATTAGAAACCCCGAAGTTTGAGATACACCTGGACTGGAACCTTGATGATTATCTGAAATATCTTTATACATGGTCAGCCACACATAATTACATAAGGAAGACCGGTAAGAACCCTATAGAAATTGCATATAATGATTTTGTGAAGGCATGGGGAGATAAAGAACAAAAACGTGATGTTAAAAAGTATATAAGGCTTAAAGCATCAAGAATAAAAAAATAGCTTAATCCAGGAATAAAAAGTACATTAAAGCGCCGAACCCGACCTGCAATGCTACGATAGAAATTCCTCCAAGCAGGTCATATTTCTTCTTGTTATCCAGTGACTCACTATCCCCGAAAGTTTCATAATGTTTCCTGTTATCAGAGGCAAGTGACTTAAAATAAAATGCTCCTATTCCGCTTGCCGCTGTAAAAACAGAAGATAAAACCAAAGGTACAACTTTCCGCGGCTCCTTAAAATAAGGCAGCTTATCTTCCTTTACAATATTAATTAAAGAGCGCTTCTTTACTGGCACAAGTATGAACTTTTTGTTTATTAGCTCAACGCTGTTTATTAACAATGTCTCTTCATTATAGCCCTGCAGGCTTACCTTAATTGATTTCGGAAAAGTGCTGTCTGCCCATTGAAAATAAAGCGGTGTTGTTCCTATATATTCAGAATCCAGCTGCACTTCAGCATTCTGCGGATATGAATCAATATAATTATAATTGATCATAACTGAATCACTGCTTTGCCCGAACAGAATGACAGGAAAAAACATTAACGCGAGAAATGTTATTTTAATTGGATTTTTCAATGGTTTTGTTTGTAAAACAATAAACAATTTCATCAGCTGCAACAAAAAGATAATCTCTCCATATTACAGGTGTAGTTTTCACTTTATTTTCCAGCATACTGCTCCATAAAATCTTTCCTGTAACAAGATCAAGCGAGTAAATAAAGCTGTCATATGATGATACATAAATATAATTTCCGGAAATGACAGGACTTGAGATTATAGTGCCGTTGGTCATAGTTTTCCAGTTGAATTCACCCAGCGCATTGGTAAGTGAATATATGCTGCCATCAACACAGCCGGTAATTAAATTGCCGTTAGGATCAACTGCAGAGCCGCCGATAATTTTAGTATGCAGGTTCACTTTCCACCTGATAGCGCCGTCACTCAGGCTGATCTTGTAATAATTGGAATCATTTGCCCCAAGGTAAACATGATCTCCGTATATTAACGGGGTTGAAATTACCGGCTGACCGGTTTCTATCTTCCATTTTTCTTCACCTATATTCAGGTCCACCCCAATTATATAACCTTTATCGTTGCCTAAAACTGCAATACCGCTACCAATTGCACAGGTTGAGTGTACCTGACCTTTGGTGTTTAGCTTCCAAATTTTGGTGCCGGTAGCCGGATCAACTTTGTAAAAATTACCATTAAGTCCGCTGAAATAAATATAATTATCCTTTAAAACAGGTGATGTTTGAATATCACCGTAATTTTTGCGCCAGTTTATCTTACCCATTGTAAGATCATATGAAGCCAGGGAATATTTTTTATCACCCGCATAGGTTACTATTACATCATTTCCTGTAATTAAAGGGGCGGTGCTGCAATCTTTACCAAGGAACTTTAAATTCCCTATCTTACCCCCTGTTTTTACATCAAATGTAAAAAGCTCTCCCTGCAATGCGTTTACAAATACAACTGCATCAGAAGCAGTGATGCCGTTGGGTCCTACTCCTCCTTCAATGTTATAATCCCACATTAAGTTTAAAGGAGGTGCCAGTACATATTTTGAAACATGCTGCTGCTCCGGCGAACCACCGGACATAACCCAGTCATCCGGATTTATCTTAATTTCCTTATCAACTGTAATGCCTGAGCATGAGGAAAAATAAATAAAGCCCCCAGCAATTAGAATAAATATAAATAAATTTCTCAAAGAATCCTTTTCTGTTAATTATAATTTAAGCAGATTTGATGTTTTTTGAAAGGGTTTTATTAGAAATTATTAATTTATTTAACTAATACCATTTTACGGGTTTGGGAATAATTTCCGGCAGTTAGCTTGTAAAAATATACTCCTGATGAGAGATTGTTTGCGGAAAATTCAGCTTCGTATACTCCCGCTTTCTGGTCTTTATCAACCAGCAATATGACCTGTTTTCCGCTTATATCAAAAACTTTTAAAGTAACATTTTTATATACATCACTTCCCGGCGGCAGCGAATATTTTATTTTAGTAACCGGGTTAAAGGGATTTGGATAGTTTTGTGATAAGCTGAAGCTTACAGGCTGCTCGTTAAGATTTATGATACCTAAAGGTTCTAAGCTTGTTGAAAAAGCGCTTCTGCCATGTGTCCACACTACAAGCTTCCTCGTGCCGGTATGCAGGGTCAGGTCATGACACGGCACATTTGAAGGAATGCCTGAGCTGTATACTCCCCAGCTGCCACCGTCATTTGTACTTATCATTACACCAACATCAGTAGCTAAATATAGTGTTGAAAGGAAAGCAGGATCAATTAAAATATCATTGGCAGGTGTATCAGGAAGATTAGAAGAAATATCATTCCATGAAGCTCCAAAGTTTGTTGTCTTATATACATGCGCTCCTGCAGAATCCGTTTTATAACCGGAAAGAGTAACATAACAAACAGACGCAATCTGCGGACTTACAGTAACCCTGGTTACCCACCTGTAAGGCAAGCCCTGGTTTATTTTAGACCAGTTACCACCGCCATTTGTGGTTACCCAAACATTTGCATCATCTGTTCCGCAGTATAATACATTCGGATCTGTTTTAGAAACATCAAGGGTGGTGATAGTTCCCAGGTTCTGAACGTGTCCGTTAGCCAGGTCGGGACTGATTACCGTCCAGCTTTCCATTCCGTTTGTTGACTTGTGAATCTTATATGTACCGCAGTAAAGCACGGAAGGATTGTTTTTATCCATTACATATGGTGTCATCCAGTTTGAGTATGTAAGGTCAAGTCCGCTTGTGCCGTTTAAGAATGTTGCTCCGCGGTTTGTAGAGCGTGCAAGGCTTCCGTTTTGAGCTGAAACATACATTATTTGTGAATTACTGTAATCAACAAGGCAGTAGAAACCATCTCCGCCGAAGATTTCCTGCCAATTCTTAAGGCTGCCTGTTGTGATATTGGTTCCGTTATCCTGAGCGCCGCCAAGTATCGTGTTGGGATTATTGTTATCAATTTCACCTGCATAGAACTGGGTTATTGGCAATGTATTGTTTTCAAGCCAGGTAACTCCGCCGTTGGTAGTATAATCTATACCGCCGTCATTTCCTATTACGATAAAATTGGGATTTGATGGGGCAAAAGCCGCGGCATGCTGATCAACGTGTGATGCTGGTATTGTTGAAAAGCTCGTGCCGCCGTTTATGGAGTTTTCCATATACCAACCGCCCACTATGACATTATTGGCATTACCCGGATTAACCTTACATATTCTGTTAAACCAGGAATAATTTGATGAGGCGGCTGCGCCTGAATTTATCAATGACCAGTTCACACCGCCATCAACTGATTTATATAAACCCCGGGTGTTTCCGTTTGCATATGCTGTTAATGCATAAACTACCTGTGTATTCGAAGCACAAATATCCAGGGATATTCTTCCCATATCAGGAGCATTGGACGGAAATCCACCGTTAACGATACTCCAGCTATTTCCCGCATTAGTTGTTACATATAAAGCAGTCATTGGACCGCCGTATTTAACGTAATCTTCCCTTCTCTGTCTTTCCCACATAGCCGCAAAAAGCTTATTGGGATTTACCGGGTCTACAACAACATCAATTGCTCCCACTGAATCAGACAGATATAAAGCCTGGACCCAGTTTAATCCTCCGTTAACTGATTTGTAAATACCGCGTTCAGGGTTTTTTCTTCGGGTAGAGCCAACTGCAGCAGCATAAATTACCTGTGTATTTAAAGGGTTTATAACAACATTGCCTATACTATAGGTATTGTTAAGACCTGTAAGTACCCATGTTGTTCCGGCATTTGTTGATTTATAAATTCCGGTTCCCGGATAGTAGCTTCTCAGTGAGTTTGATTCACCTGTACCGCAGTAGATAACAGAAGGATTTGAAGGATCTATAGCAATTGAGCCAATAGATGATGTGTTTTGATTATCAAAAACACTTACCCAGCTTTGGCAGAAATCAATTGACTTCCATACTCCGCCATTAGCTGTACCTATATATACTATCTGCGGATTAGTGGGATGTACAGCAATGGTTGTGATCCTGCCCTCGATATTTACGGGACCCGCAAGGCTCCATGGCAGCAGCAAATTATCATATACAGGCATTTGCTTTACATACTGTACAGCTTCGGGGTATTTGTTGGGCGGAATTTCGTCATAAGGAAATGCGCGCTGCTTTTCAAACCAGTCATCTGCCGGCGCATCCGGAATTTTTCCCTTTGTGCCAAAAGCAGGGCGGTTAACTTCACCGGTAATATTAAATAATAATATTACCAGTGAAATTATAATTATACCTGCCGCAGATAACTTAAAATAAGACATTTTTTATTTCTGCAAAAAAAGATTTATTTTACCAGAATCATTTTTCTTGTATCTGTGTAGCTGCCTGCATTTATCCTGTAGAAATATATTCCGCTTGAATAATTTGCGGCATTCCAGTCAACTGAGTATTTACCGGCTTCAAGCTCATTATTTACAAGAAGCTCAACCTGGTTGCCAAGAACATCATAAACTACCACCTGTACTTTTTTATCGCCGGATAAATTCGGTATATCAAAGTTAATTTTTGTAACCGGGTTAAACGGGTTTGGATAGTTATTATATAATGCGAATTTTTGAGGAATTTCATTTGAAATTACCTGGATGCCTATTGGAGACCTTACAAACGATATTATAAATGAGCTTGCTGCCTGCATTGAATCAATACCATTGTAAACCCATGCTCTCCAGCTGCATCTAACTGAATCACCTGTTACACCCATCTGAACTGCCATTGAATCAAGGTAACTTTTCCTGATACCGGCAACTGAATCTAACCCGTTATTATTAGCCGGCAGTACATAATCAAAAGTTGTTCCTATTTTTCTTATTTTAATCTTATAGTTAACTGTATTATTTGGTACAGATCTTAACCAAGTAAAATTGATCTTTGAAGTATCATTTGCATTTACACCTAGTCTTGAAAATGTTGGCGGGCTAAGCTGGCTGAAGACACTCATTGCTGAACCTCTTACCCTGATGTAAGAAACTTTTGTTAATGAGTCAGCGCCAAATCCGTTGCTTACCCTTAGCTTTACAGTGTAATAACCGGGTGTTGAATAAGTTACTGTCGGATTCTGTGAAGTTGACGATGATGGAGAGCCTCCTGTAAAGGTCCATTGCCAGCCTGTTGGAATTCCGGCTGACTGGTCAGAAAAATGAACGGGGTTATTGAAAAGAACCGATAAGCTGTCAGATTTAAAAGAACAGATAGGCTGTCCGCTTACATCAACATGTCCGTTTGAGCTTTGAATCGGCAGTCTTGGACCGTTTAAGGCAGAATTTATCCTTACAAGCTGTCCCTGTGTAAACAGGTTCATACATGCATCATCAGTGTAATCCATATAATTCATGAACATAACGCCGGGTGATGATGGTGAACATGCGTCTGTTGTTGGATAACCCGGGCATCCATAAAATTCTGAAGCCTGGTTTGGAGTATCGCCTATAAGATCTGAGCCTGCGCATGAACCGTTATCATCTCCCCAGATATGATACAGCCATAACCAATGCCCAACTTCATGCGTTGCTGTTCTTCCTTTATTGTACGGAGGTGAAACAACCCCGGTAGTGCCAAAGTAGCTATAGCCAATTGCAACTCCATCAAGTGATGCATTGCCGCCCGGGAATGTGGCATAACCAAGAAGCTGGCTTCCTAAATTACATGACCAGAGATTTAAATACCTGTCTCTATCCCATGCATCATGACCGCCCTGCGAGGTGAACTTAAGCGCATTGCTTTGGCCGAATTCTGTGATATTTGTCTGTGTTCTTGTAATGCCAAGTGTCGGGTTTCCGCCTGGATCCCTTCTTGCCATTTTGAACTCTATCTGGCAGTCAGCTCCCAATGATTTCCATGGTGCCGGTGTGAGGTTTGTATCTGTATTCAATCTCCTGAAATCCCTGTTCAATACATCTATCTGAGAAAGGATCTGGTCATCTGAAATGTTCTGGGCTGCTGTATTCCATACTACGTGCACAACAACCGGTATAGTAATTATGGTCCTGTTCCCGTCCTTATGTGAATGTTCTTTTGTGAACTTTTCTACATATTTTTCCAGGTCTATCATCTTTTGCCTGTATGCGGGATCCTGTTTGTATAAAGATTCCATATAATCAACAGTTCCGCAGGTTGGCCTTAACGAAAAATTATTCGATTTAAGATCACTTGGATAAACCGTGTTTTCGTTACTCCTGAAAAGAAAAGCTGTCAGAAAAACCAGTGAGAGGACTGAAACAGAAAACAATATTTTTTTTATCATTTTTTAAGAAGTGGCTTTATGTTTATTATTAATAATAAAGCCTGCAAATTTTCTGCAGGCTTTATATATGTTTTTAAAATTGAATTATTTTACAAGCATCATTTTTTTAACATCTGTGAACCCGTCAGCTTCAATCTTATATAAGTACAATCCGCTTGCAAGATCACTGCCGTTGAACTCAACCTGGTGATAACCTGCTTCAATATTACCATCAATAAGCTTAGCTACTTCCTGTCCAAGAAGGTCAAATACCCTTATCTTAACATTAGATGCTTTCGGAAGCTGGTATTTGATCACGGTTGCGGGGTTGAACGGGTTCGGGTAGTTCTGCTCCAGCGCAAATCTTTCAGGGATATTTGTATTACCCTGGATGCCTGTTATTAAACCTGTACAATATGTATTAATTGCAATATCATCTACGTACCAGCCGTCACCGGTTGTGCCTGCATCACTTACAACCCTGAAACGGACCTTCATTTGTGTCGAGCGGTTTGCATAGCGGGTAATATCCAGGGTTACCTGTGTCCATGTTGTATTGGTACCTGTATATTCTGCAACAGGCTGCCATGTGTTACCGTTATTGCTTGATACTTCAACCATGCTGTAATCATAGTTATTTTCAAGCGCGTACCTGTGGTAAAATGTTAATGATACAACCGGTGAAACAGAAACATTTATGCTGTTGGTCAGAGTCATTGTCAGGTCAACACCGTTTGCATATGAACCGGTTGGACTTTCTGAGAATGATGACGGGGCAGAATTGAACTGTGTTGTTGATGTATTCCATGTCGCTGCAGTTCCGCCTGCTGTCCAGTTTGTGAAGCTGCCTGCGTTATCAGTTAATACGTTTGTTGCAGCAGCGGTACCAACCTGAATGAAAACCCCGATGGAATATACCGTTGTTGTATCCTGCTTAAAAGTAAGTGTTGCAGGCAGGTAACAATTGTTTGCAGCTGCGCCGCCAACCGTAAAAATAAAGTTAGCGATATCAGAACCGAATACAGGCATATTATAATTATACTGCTGTGTTGTTATTGTCAAATTCGGATTTGCCGGTGTTAAAATAATATGAGTGTTATTTGCAGCAAGTGTTCCTTTATTCTGGAAACGTACTTTATATGTTCCTGATGAGCCGGGTGTATAAGAAGGCTGGTTAGTGTTTGCGCTTAAATAGCTGACATAAGGCCCGCCGATAAGTGACATATATGTATTATTGAAAAGCATTCCTTCGGCAAGCGGAATAATTTTTGACTGCGGAGGCCAGAATGATAAAGCATCTGTTTCCGGAGTCATAGCCATTATATGATGTCCTGCGTGGGTCGAGTCATTATAATACCAGTCATCAGCTCCGCCTCTGACTGTATAGCCAACTGTTGCAGAAGGCGGTCCGGTTGTATATACCGGGTTTGAATACTTCATATCTGCCAGATATACATTGAACTTAGCATCATCCGGTGTAGGGCTTGGATCGCTCCAGCACCAGGGCTTAATAATATAATTACCGTAAGTATGTGCGCCAAAAGCTGCATTAAAATTGTGAGTATTAACAAAGTTCATTACATTCTGTGTTTCAAGCTCACTGAATGGCAGAGGTCCCCTGTAGGTTCCCTGTCCGCCGCTGCATGGATCTGTGCTTGAACCATTATTTGAAGAATTCCAGTATTGATATGTACCGTAATTCCTGTTGGGATCTGTGTAACCGCAGTTACTGCCGGTATTATGCCTGTTAGCGCGCCACATTCCCCCGCCGTTTGGATTTTTTGTGATGGTAAATAAATAACCCAAAACAAAAAAAAACCGACTCCACTAACTATAAAACTTATAAAGAAAAA
>JAPUEV010000013.1:0-16486 GCA_027492415.1 Ignavibacteria bacterium | reverse complement strand
GGATTAGTTGTCTGGTTATATACATACCCGTCAACATTAAAAACCGGCAGCCAGTATATTTCCCTGTTATCAAGAATATATCTTGCTGTAATATCCGTATTGTAATTTTCCATCAGCCACAGGAAATAAAAGAACTGTGTTTCCATACTTTCAGGCTCACGGGCGTGAATGAGAGCATGATACAGAACCTGGGGTCTGCCTGTCGGCGCATCGGGATTGTGAGTTATCCTTACTGCCCACTGAGTTCTTCCCTCGTATGTTGTTCCTATTGAAAACTTTGTTGAAATGAACTGCGGGTACCATATCCTCATGGAGTCTAGCTTGCTCACAACTTCTGCATAATTCATGTATCCGCCCATGGTACCGTAAATTGAGCGTGATATGCTGTACTGTTCTTTTGTCCTCAGTATCGATGCATCAACTTCACCCTGAGTCATTTTAGGCTGGTTATCAAAATAGGTCTGCCAGTCATCAACCAATACTTCAAAAGGCACTCCGGATTTGCTTAATAAATTCATTTCATATTCAGATAGCCATGTATCTGAATGACTGCCTAATTTTGTATTAGCATGATCGATATGCAGTCCTGCATCAGAAATTTTTTTAAAATCATTTTCATTTACAGCGTATATCCTGACCTGTGAATACTTGGGCTGTTTTTCTAAAACTGTACCTGAATTAAAATCATATGCATTAAAAGCAATGTATGATACTAATCCTGCGAAGATCAAAATCAATAATGAGTATACCGTACGTTTATAGCTTTTCATTTCTATGTTATTTTATTGGAATTTCCTGTTATATTTTATAATTTAATGGTTTAAAAGAATGAAATCAATCTTTTAAAATTTGAATAATTTAGGGGTAATAGTTAGTATTTTGCCGAATATTTTATAGAAGTTTACCTACAAAAAAAGGCGTAAAATTACGCCTTTTTGCAATTATATAATATTTAAGTATTTAAGGATAAAACAATTCATTTTTGAAGAAAATACGATATACTATATTATCTTTCATCCAAAAACCGATTTCCTGCCAGTACTATCGTTTAACAGGATTCTAAAAATAGCTCCGTTATTTTATCAGTCTGTTATGACAGATTTCCTGCCTGCACTGACGCTTCGGCAGGCAGGCAAAAATAGCTCCGCTATTTTATCAACATCATTTTTTTGACATCGGTAAACCCGTCTGTATCTATACGGTAAAAATAAACACCTGTTGAATAGTTCGATGCATCAAGCGAAACTTCATATTTTCCAGCAGGCTTATTTTCATTTACCAGTGTTTTTATTTCCTTTCCCAGCGCATCATAAACTGTAAGCTTAACAAATCCTGTCTTTGGGATCTGGTACCTTATTGTTGTTGAAGGATTAAAAGGATTGGGATAATTCTGTTCAAGTGAGTATTTTAGCGGCACTTCGCCGTTATGAACGACCCCGGTTAAAACATCCTGGTAGTTTTGTATCTTAATATTATCAATAAAAATTCCATCAGCTGCCCCGCCCCGGTTTGTTACAAGTACAAACTTGATCTTCATTTGAGTTGAGCTGTTAACCAGGTCTGTTATATCAAGCACTTCCTGTTTCCATGTAAGCTGCTGTCCGTTATAATATTTCACAGAGGTCCAGCTGGTACCGTTATCGCTGGAAACCTGTATGTACGCGTTATCAAGAATATCGATATCGTGGCGGTAATAATAAGTTAAAATGGTTACAGGGTTATTTACTGTATTAATAGGAGCTGCCAGTGTCATTGATCTCGTTTGCTGGTCGCCGTAATTACCTGTAGGGCTATCAGTAAATGATCTTGTTGGTGATACGAACTGAGTTGTTGTTGTGTTCCATCCGCCTGCCATTGTCCAGTTGCCGTTACCGTTTTCAGCGCTGTCTAAAAGTGTGGTAATGCCGTTGCCAACACATACATATATTGTCTGCTGATGAACAATGCTTGTATCATTCTGTATTATCTTAAGCACTATTGGCAGACCTTTGTTTACCGGCGCAGTTCCAAGTATGTTAAAGTTCAGCGATACGCTATCCTGGTAAAATGAATTTACAAAATTATAATTGAATGTCACCGATGAGATATTTATATACGGACTCGGTGAAGAAAGCTCAATTTTTACATTAGTTGCAGGGAGGAGCCCCTTATTTTTAAAATTCACCTTTAATGTACCTGATTCACCTGCGCTGTAGGATATTTTATTTAATGATGTCCTTTCAGGGGCAACATAACCGCCGCAGGAAAGCGAAAAATAAATATTAGACCATACTGTTGATTGTGCAAGCGGTAATATTCTGTTCTGCGGCGGCCAGAAACCGTCACTGCCGGTTCCGACTTCAGGCGTCATTGCAATTATTTTAGTATGCCCTGAATCGCTATAATACCAGTCATCTGTGGTTCCACGCACTGTATATCCAACAGTATTTAAGCTTCTGCCCAGTGTAAACTGGTTCTGTAACGCCATATCAGCTGAAAAGTTCTGGTAAGTATTTTCATCCGGTGAAACCAGCCCTGAGTAACCCCACGGCCTGATGAAATAATTACCGAAAGTATGATAGCTTAGTACACCTTTAAAATTCCTTGAGTTAACAAAGTTCATTGCATTCTGTGTTTCAGCCTGGTCAAAAGGCAGGTTGCCGCGGAATGTTTCATCTCCGCATATTGTAGTTGAACCGGGTCCGCCGGGTCCGCCAAAATTCCAAAAATCATACGGTCCGTAATTCCTGTTCAGGTCCGCACCTATGCCTCCTGTACATGGTTTTCTGCTTATTCTCCAGAAACCGCCACCTCCGGGATTGGTTTGCCTGTTATATTCATAACCATCTACATTGAAAACTGGGGTGAAATACAGCTCCCTGTATCTTAAAATATACGTTGCATACGGGTCAATATTATAGTTTTCTAACAGCCAGTACATAAAGTAAATATTCTGCTCCATGCTCTCAGGCTCGCGGGCGTGAATAAGTGAGTGGTACCATACTTCCGGCCTGCCGGTTGGCGCGTCGGGACTGTTTGAAACTCTCACTGTCCACATTTCACGGCCTTCAAAAGTTGTACCAATAGAAAATTTAGGTGAGATAAGTCCCGGGTACTGCAGCCTCATGGAATCTAGCTTATTAATAACTTCCTGGTAAGTAAGATAGCCGCCCATTGAGCCGTAAATGGAATGAGAAACATTATAGCTGTCAATGGATTCCTGAATTGCCGCCTGTCTCTCACTTTCAGACATTACCGGCCTGCTGTTATAATATGCCATCCAGTCATCTATTGTGACCTGGTAGCCTACTCCGGAATTTTTGAGCTTTTCAATTTCCCGGGAAGAAAGCCATGCTATTACATAATTATCGATCGATTCAACATGGTCCAGCTCCAGACCCGCATTCTGAATAGACCTAAAATCTGATTCACTTGACGCGAATATCTTTACCTGTGAATATTTTTCCTGTACTTCTGAATTATATGCACTGAATTTATAACCGTAAAATGAAATGATACCCAGCATAAAGATTACAACAAGTAATGAAATAGTTCTGTTTAATTTCATAGTCTGTAAGATTAATTTATTTACAGTAAAAAGCCGGCATTGTTAATAAAAAAAATATTAGTTTGATGTTCTATTTTAATAAAATGATCCTTTTTGTCTGTACAAAACCATCCGCAGCCAGCTTTAGGAAATATACTCCGCTTGCAAGCTTTGACGCGTTAAAATTAAGGTAATAACTCCCTGCATTCATTTTTTGATCTATGAGTACTTCTGCTTCCCGTCCGCTTACATCATAAATTACAAGCTTTACATCAGAAGTTTTTGCAATATCAAACCTGATATTTGTTGAAGGATTAAACGGGTTCGGATAAGCATCATATAAGCTGAAGTGAGAAGGAATTTCGGAATTTACAGGCTGTATACCAACCGGAATATTTATAGGCATATAATCCACAAAGCCCAGCGCAGCGCTATCCACCTGGTGAAAAATATGCGCTTCAATGCTGTCAAGATTTCCGGTACCCCAGAAATTATTTTCAGCTTTTATAGGCTGGTTGGTATTATTATAGAAATCATAAAATAAACCGCTGTTGGAATTGAAAAAAATATAATTCAGCCCGATATAATTTGTATCTGATATGCTGAGATCTCCGAACACAGGTGCAGCAGAGCTTTGAAGTGTTACACCCCACAAATTCCACCTGATAATATTTTTTGAAACCCTGGCATTAATACCTGAGCCCACAAAATTAAGTCCGCTGCCGCCCTGTAAAGGCAGCCCCTGAATATTATTGCTGTCAATAATATTATTACGTATTATGGCGTTTACACTTCCGTTCAAGGCAATACCGTAACGGTTCTTCCTGATATTGTTATTTTCGATAATAACTGTTAAAGTACCCGTTGGCAGGGCTGCTATACCACCCGATAAAACTGAAATACCGCGGATAGTATTGCCCCTTATGATTGTAGTACCTGCTCCTGATTGCCCAAGGTTGATCTGCGGTACATTGCCGCTTGTAAGTACATTTTCTATGAATTGTGAGTTCAGTATCTGCGGAGCGTTTGCTATGTTAGAGCCGCCGGCAATAGCTGCTCTGTAATTCCTGTAAAAAAGACAATTTGTTATAACTGGGTTAGCGTTAAATAAATTTAATGCGGGAACAGTCAATGTCGCGCCGCCGCAATTATACCTGAAAGTACAGTTAGATATTAACGGACTTGAATTAAGAAGTCTTAACCCGTTAAAACTGTATTCATAAATTAATTTATTAAGCATGCTGTTAGTACCTGCCAGGTCAAGCCTGAGATCCGTGAACTTCTGCGTGGTATCTATTGAGGTAAATTTTACTGAGTCAGGCGGATTAACTATCAGTGTTCCGTTAACAAGAACTGAAACATTCAGTGCTAACTTAACTGTAGCATTACTCAATATCTTAATAGTATCAGATGCAGCAACAGTTAAATTAGAATTTACGAAATAATTTCCCCCTGAAAATGTAACAACACCGCCGGAGTTTGTTACAAGATCGTTTAAATTCCAGTTAACAGAGGTATTCGGAGTGGTATAATCAGCATATGAGCTGAAAATACTCAGCACCAAAGCAAAAACAGTAATTACTTTTTTCATTATATAAAATTGCAATATGTTAAATTAAAATAAAAGTAAAGATTTAAAACTTAAATACCAATTTCAATAATTATTAATTTAATAATTATATCATTTCAATATAATCAAGATCTTTACCGTATGTTTCTTCAAGCCTTACAGCTGAAATATAGGCAAGTATGAGTGAAATTCCCGCAACAATTGCTGCCGAATATATTATGCCGACCGGTGATTTAAGATACTGGAACAAGAGGGTTAACGGCACTACAGTTCCACGAATAAAATTTGGGACTGTAGTTGTAACAGTTGCGCGCAAATTTGTACCGAACTGCTCCGAAGCGTTGGTTACAAACACTGCCCAGTAACCGCAGCTGATACCCAACACCACGCATACGGAATAAAAATAAAATGTACCGAAATGATTCAGGAAAAGGTAAACTATAATAAGCAGGTGTGTGGAGATGATAAATGAAATAATTATTTTTTTCCTGGATTTAAAATATTGGCTTAGGTAACCGCTTAACAGGTCACCCATTGCAAGCCCAATATAACAGAACATCACGGATTTTGCGGGAACAATACCTTCCACTCCCAGCGCTTTACCGAATGCATCACTGAAGGTGATTAGAACACCAACAACAAACCACAACGGGGCTCCTATGAATATACATTTCATATATTTTGTGAACCTGCTCCAGCTGGTAAACAGATGCTGGAACTGCCCTTTGCCAATTTCTTCCTTCCTGATGTTTTTGAACATACCTGATTCATAAACGCCAATCCTCAGGAATAATAAAAGCATGCCAAGTCCGCCGCCTACATAATAAGCGGTCCGCCATTCAAACATATCTGCAACTAATGCCGCAACAACTGCGCCAAGTATACCGATTGATGCCACAATTGTTGTTCCATAGCCCCTCGATTCCTTTGACATTACTTCGCTTACAAGGGTAATGCCTGCACCAAGCTCACCGGCCAGTCCAATACCTGCAATTACACGCAGCACAGCGTATTGAGTTACATCTGTAACCATACCGTTAAGTATATTGGCAATTGAATACATTATTATAGAGCCAAACAGTACCGATATTCTTCCGCGTTTATCGCCAAGTATTCCCCATATAATACCGCCCAGCAGCATACCTGCCATCTGCATGTTGAGGAGCATAACACCATCGCTTAGCAATGAATCCCCGGTTACACCAAGAGATTTAAGCGATGATATCCTGACAATACTGAAAAGTATAAGGTCATATATATCCACAAAGTAACCCAGGGCAGCTACTATTACTATTATAGATACATTTTTTGAACCGGATTCTTGCATTAAATTAATTGAAGATTAATGTTAAATTTGAAAATTAATCCCCGAAAATAATACATTTACAGTAATTTAAAAAGCATAATATGGCTATTGTAAAATTAATATCAGATTTTGACGGTGTATGGACAAACCAGGAAGTGGAGGCGGATTACGTTTGGAATTATATAACTGCCAGCATCGCATCACTTACAGGTGATTCACCCAAAACCATTAATGATCTGCTTACACAGAGTAAAATGGAAATGGATCTGGCACCCTATGATTACGGCTGGTTTAATAACGGGAAAATTTCAGCGTACTACCAGGAAGACCCCTTTGGTGATAATAATGCTATATTTGATTACATCAATAGGGCTTCGAGCAAAAGGTCATATTCACATTTTAAGCAAGAGCTTGCAAGGATCAAAGATGCAATTGAGAAAAAAGGCAGCATGACACTTGCAGAATTTTCAAATGACTGCTTTGTAAGATCAACTACACAGTTCAAGCTGGAAGGCAAGCTTAAACCTGTTGAATCCGCCGGTACTATAATTAAAAAGCTAAATGCTGCAGGGGTTGAATTAGTTGTTGCATCTAACTCAAAGACAGAAAAAATTGAACACCTTTTCCGCAAAGCGGGGCAGACTGTAACCAACGATAAATCAATAATCCGAGGCAGGTTTCATGCCATAGGCGATGCACAGAAATTTGTGATTGATAATACATTCACTGATCTGCCTGAATTCTACGAGATAACAAATCGCTTCAAAATAAACCTGCACAGGAAAAATTATTTCAAAATTCTTCTTTCAGAAAAGCCTGATTATGTAATAGGTGATGTGTTTTCTCTGGACCTGGCTTTGCCGTTATATTTAAGAATGAATGACAGCAGGTTCAGCAATATGAAAGTTATCCAGAGGCTGCATAAACATACACCCGGATGGGTGCGTGAACATTTGGGGAAAGAAGAATTTAAGGGAATTGCGTTTATGGTTGATTCAATAAATGAACTTCCTAAAATTTTATTGAAATAAATCGTATGCCATTCCCGCCTTCGCGGGAATTACCACCAATTTACAGCCCTGTACGGTAGAACATCTTATCAAGCTCATCCATTGAGAGCTTTACAATAGTGGGTCTGCCGTGAGGGCAGACATACGGCATCTTTACTGAAAACAATTTATCAATCAGGTTAAGCATTTCGCCTTCTGTAAGGTAATCGCCTGCCTTTATGGCATGTTTGCATGCATATGATTTTGCCAGGTTATCCCTTTTTTCAAGATTAAGCTTTATATCGTATTCTTTGAACTGGTCAATTAATTCCTGCAGGATTTTACTTTCATTGCCTATTCTCACATCACTTGGTATTCCTTTAATCTTCACTTTTCGTTTTGACTGCAGCTCGATATCAAATCCTAAGGAACCAAGCTCCTGCTCAATTGAGCGCGCTACTTCATAATCAACCGGGTTAAGCTCAACATAAATTGGAATAAGCAGCTGCTGTGTTAAATTGGCATTATTATTAAGCCTCTCAAAAGCCTGTTCATACAATATCCTCTCGTGGGCAGCATGCTGGTCTATTATCATTAAAGTGCTTTCAAGCTGGTACATAATATACTTTTTCTGGAACTGCCATATCTCATTTTTGCTTACAAGGCTATCGGTGCTTTCTTCCTTGTACAGCTTAGTTTCAAGCACATCCTGCGGCTCTGATTCGCTGAATTCAGGTGTCAGGTAAGAAGCTTCTCCTGTATCCCCGCCGGGTTTACCGCCGAACATTTCATGTATCACTGAAGATGTTTTCTCGTGTTTCTGGAATGTAAATCCCTGTGAGCTGCATGTGCTGTTATTCTTTGTAAATGATGATGATGAAAATATATTGGCATTATAAGCCGGTTTGCTTCCGGCATCAGTTGTAAAGCTGCCTTCGGGAATTTTAACCCTTACTATCAGATCATTCTTTTCAAGTGTGCTCCACACACCTTTGCGTATGAAGCTGAAAAGTGCCCGCTCTTCCTCGAATTTCACTTCAAGCTTTGAAGGATGAACATTAATATCAAATTTATGCGGATCCAGGTTAAGGAATAAATAAAAATTGGGATAGTCGCCTTTATCGACAAGATCTTCGTAAGCGGAGTGAACCGCAAAAGATAAAGCTTTGCTGACAACATAACGGTTGTTTAGGTAAAGATTCTGGTCCTGCTTATTTTTCTTTGTAAAGCTTGGCTTTGAGATAAATCCTTTAAGTGATATCAGCTCATTTGAGTAATCAACTTCAAGCAGGTTCTCTTTTGAATCTTTTCCCCGGGCACTGCAGATCCTTTCAAACAACGTTTCTGCGGGCATATCAAATATTTCTTCATCTTCGTTGATGAAAGAAAATGCCTTATCATAGTTTGCAATTGCAAGCCGGGTGAAAGTATCGTAAATGTGCCGGAATTCTGTCTGGTTGGTCTTCAGGAAATTTCTGCGTGCGGGGGTATTGTAAAAAAGATTTCTTACTGCTATTGATGTGCCTTTTTCTGCCTGAACTTTTGTGTGTTCAACAATCTCGCTTCCGTGATTTTTGATGCAGGTTCCAATCTCATCATCTGCAGTACGGGTTTTAAGCTCAACCTGTGATACTGCTGCAATTGAAGCAAGCGCTTCGCCGCGGAAACCAAGCGTTGTGATATTTTCAAGGTCTTCGGCTTCAGATATTTTGCTTGTTGCATGCCGCTGAAAGCTGAGCACTGCATCATCTTCATTCATGCCCTTGCCGTTATCAATGACCTGTATAAGCGCTTTTCCGGCATCACGGATAATTAGCTGTACATTTGTTGCGCCTGCATCGATTGAATTTTCAATGAGCTCCTTTACTACTGCTTCGGGTCTGCCAACAACCTCCCCTGCCGCTATGCGGTTAGCAATGTACTGGGGTAGTATTTTAATTATGTTTGGCAATAATTTTTGGAAAAAATGCTTACCTGATGAGATCCTTTGTTTCCTGCTTTCGGCAGTCTCTCAGGATTTGTGTTAATCTTCAAGCAATGCGTGTACAAAGCTTTCTTTATCAAAAACCTGCAGGTCATCTATCTGTTCACCTACACCGATGTATCTTACAGGGATCTTCATCTCGCTGGATATCTTAAGTACAATTCCGCCTTTTGCAGTGCCGTCAAGCTTTGTGAGTACCAGCCCTGTAAGCGGTATAGAATTACTGAACTCCCTTGCCTGTGTCATACCGTTCTGACCGGTAGTTGCATCAAGTACAAGCAGTACTTCATGAGGCGCATCAGGTAATTGTTTCTGTATAACGCGGTTGATTTTACTTAACTCTTCCATAAGGTTTACTTTTGTATGCAGCCTGCCGGCTGTATCAATAATTACAACATCATATCCTTTGGCAATGCCTGATTGAATTGTATTATAAACAACAGCGCTGGGGTCGCTGCCCTGTGCCAGCTGAATAATTTCAGTGCCTGAGCGCTTTGCCCATGTTTCAAGCTGCTCATTTGCGGCAGCGCGGAAAGTATCAGCAGCACCGATCAGAACATTATAGCCTGCGTTTTTGTAATTGTAGGCAAGCTTGCCTATTGATGTAGTTTTTCCAACACCGTTCACTCCCACTACTATTATTACATAAGGTTTTTTATCAACTTTGAACGGATCTTTCTTCTGGTCATCACCGGTAATGAATGCTTTTTTAAGCTCATCCCTTAAGATAGCTTTTAGCTGGTCAGTTCTTTCGTATTTTTCTTCTTTTACCCTGGTCTTAAGGTTTTTAATTATTTTTTCAGTGGTATTTACCCCAACATCGCTGCTTAAGAGTATTTCTTCGAGGTTATCAAGGAAATCGTCATCAATATCACTTTTAGCATTAACCAGCTTATCAAGTTTATTGAATATATTCTCATGGGTTTTCTTCAAACCCTGCTTTAATTTATCAAAAAGTCCCATAATTTGTATTGATTAAGTGCAAAGTTACTTATTAAGGGTGAATATAAAAAGTGAAATAGTTTTAAGTAAATAATGGAGAAATTGAAACATACAGGCTATATTTTCCCTTTAACCTGAAATATCCTTTGGCTATATTTGTATAATTAAAATTAAACCATCACAAATATGAAGATTTTCCTCAATTTTACGGCTTTTTTAGCGTTAATTTTACTGCTGGGCTCCTGCGGAAGCAATAACAAAAACACACAATCAAGCCTTACAAATATTGATGAAGAAAAAAAGTTCGCACTCACTCTTTATGGTGATGAAGTTAAAGTCCTTGCTTCCGGTGACCTGCTGGGTAACGGAAAACAATCTGCAATTGCTGCAGTAGTTATGAAGCAGACCGATAACAGCTACTGGATAAGAAAAGGCAGCGTGATGCAGAAGGAATCTGACGGGTGGAAGGTTATTATGAAAATGGAAGATAAGCTTTCAACCCCAAAAGGCAATCTTGTTGAGCAGGTTGATGCAAAGAACGGTTATATTATCAGGTTTGATTCAACCAAAAAGCCGCTTGAGATCAATATTGTAATGGCAAATGAGAACGGCAAAGCAGAAAGTGACGAAGCTGTTCTGAAATGGAACAATACAGCCGGCACATTTGAATTCACAACACCAAACAGCGAAATACCTCAATAATTAATTTTAACTTATGATGTCACCCAAGAAGGCTCTTAAATGGGTTATATTCTGGATATGTATTGCACTCGCATTCAATGCCGGGGTATATTTTTATTTGGGTCATCAAAAAGCAATTGAGTTCCTTACAGGTTATATCATCGAAGAATCTTTAAGCGTTGATAACCTTTTTGTATTCCTTGTATTATTTAAATACTTCAAGATCCCGCTGCATGCGCAAAGGCGTGTGCTTAACTGGGGTATCATCGGAGTAATTATACTTCGCGGTGTATTTATTTTACTGGGCTCAGCGTTAATTTCAAACTTCGGTTTTGTTCTTTATTTCTTCGGTGCTATTTTGATATACTCAGGTTACCAGATGGCATTTGGCGAGGAAAAGGAAATTCACCCTGAAAAAAATAAAGTTCTCAGGTTATTCAAACGTTTTTACAAGGTCACAACTGATTATCACGGCGAGAAGTTCTTCGTGAAAAAAGAAGGTGTAAAATATGCTACTCCCCTTTTTGTGTGCCTGCTGGTACTTGAATCAACTGACCTTGTTTTCGCTATCGATTCAATTCCCGCAATATTTGCAATTACTACCGATCCGTTCATAGTGTTTTCCTCCAATATTCTCGCAGTACTCGGTTTACGCTCAATGTACTTCCTGCTCTCAGCAGTTGCTGATAAGTTTGAGTTCGTAAAAAAGGGAGTTGGTATTATCCTTTGCTACGTTGGCGTAAAAATGCTCCTTCCCATGATTAAGCCTGAATGGCATATTCCGGTTTATATATCATTAATTGTAATTCTCTCCGTATTGGCGTTATCCGTCCTGATATCAATAATTCAAAACAAAAGAGCCGGTCAAAAACCCTAAAAACGTTACTATTTTTATAATAATACCGTAATAAGATTATTAGTTTTGGGTTTTAAAAATCCTATTTTTTACCTATTTTTAACAAAATTGTGGCATTAAAGTCAATTATAATAGAAAGTTAAGAATTATAATGAATGTTCCGTTTGTAGATCTTAAAACCCAATACCTTGGAATAAAGGATGAAGTATTAAAAGAGATTAATGACGTGCTTGATAATACCGCTTATATATGCGGAAAGAAAGCAAAAAAATTTGAAGAAGACTTTGCAAAGATACATGATGTAAAACACTCAGTAGGCTTAAGCACAGGCACAGATGCGCTACATGTTGCAATGCATGCCCTTGGTATTAAACAGGGTGATGAGGTTATAGTACCTGCCAATACATATATCGCTACAGCAGAAGGAGTTTCTTTATGTTATGCTACACCGGTTTTTGTTGATAATGACGAAAAGACTTACAACATAGATGTAAATAAAATAGAAGCGGCAATTACACCCAATACAAAAGCAATTATCCCTGTTCACTTATACGGCCAGCCGGCAGAAATGGATGCAATTCTTGATATTGCAAAAAAGCATAACCTGCATGTAGTTGAAGACTGCTCACAGGCTCATCTTGCAACTTATAAAGGCAAAAAGATCGGCGGGCTTGGTATTATCGGAACATTCAGCTTCTACCCGGGAAAAAATCTGGGCGCATACGGCGAAGGCGGAGCAGTTACTACCAATGATACTAAGCTGTATGATTTCATGTACAGGTACCGTCAGCACGGCTCCATTGAAAAGTATGTTCACGAAATGGAAGGCCATAACTACAGGCTTGAAGAGATACAGGCTGGTGTTCTTAATGTAAAAATGAAGTACATTGAAAAATGGACTGATATGCGCCGTAAGAATGCAAAGCTGTACACCCAAACATTTGCTTCTCTGGGAATAGAAGAAGTTGTTACCCCATGGCACCCTGATTATGTTGATCCTGTATATCACCTTTATATCATCAGAGTTAAGAACCGCGAAAAGCTGATCGATCACCTCAACAGGAACGGGGTACAGAACGGGCTTCATTACCCGCTCCCGCTCCACATGCAGAAAGCTTATGCTCATTTAAATTATAAACCTGAAGATTTCCCGGTAGCCAAAAAATACGCTGATGAAATTCTATCTATCCCGATGTATCCTGAAATGACAGAGGAAATGATACAGTATGTTTGCGAAACAATAAAGAAATTCTATAGTTAATGTTAGATGAATTTATAAAAAAATGGGGTGCAAAAAAACTGATCTTATCAGTTAATGATATTCTGTGCACTTTCATTTCTTTTATACTGGCACTGTATTTTACAGCTCCCGGCATATCGGTTTATTTCAGTGAATTAACATTCATCGAAAAGCTGATGATATTTGCTGCCGGAGCTCTTTTGATAGTTCCAATATTCCGTTACTACCAGCTTTACAAGCATAAATATTTCTTAAGGGTAGGCGAGCAAACACTGCTGATTCTTAAAGGTCTGCTTATAAACAGTATCATTATTATTATAGCTATTTTTATTGTAAAGACCCAGGAAGCGCTGCATGATTCACGTACACAGGTTATAATATATTTCTCTATTTCTTTTACGCTGCTTTTTATTACGAGGGTTCTTTTGCTCCGCAGAATATTGCGTGCAAACTATGTTGGCGGGAATTTAAAGGAATTCATAACCCGCAGGGCACTGGCAGTCGGCGCAGGCAACCTTGGTATATTCTTTTCGGAAATTCTTACAGTAAAGCCGCATTATAATATAGAGCTTATTGGCTTTATTGATGAAGATGTAAAGAAAAAATATACAATTGTTAACATGGTAACTGTACTGGGTACCACCGCCGATCTGATAGATATTTCTGAAGAGCAGGAAATTGATGAAATATTCATTACAATACAGAACATCGAAAATAAAAAGCTGCTAGATCTCATTGAAAAATGCAAGCTTACAAACTGTCATGTTAATCTTGTATCAAACCATTTTGATATCATTTCAGCCAAGCTTGATGAAGGTGAATACCACGATCTTAAAGTAATATCCGTTTCACCCAAGATGTCGCCCTTATATTCAGAAAAATTCAAAAGAATATTTGATATAGCGGTTTCCGGGCTGCTCATTTTACTGCTTTTACCGTTATGGCTGATAATTTCAGCAGCGATAAAGCTGACATCGAACGGACCTGTATTCTATAAAACAAATGTTGTTGGAAAGAACGGAAAAGTATTTAAATGGTTCAAGTTCAGAACAATGATAACAAATAATGATGCCCGCGCTCATGAAATGCATCTAGAAAAACTGATTACTTCTAACAAAGGTTATAAAAAGCTTGAAAACGATCCGCGGATAACAACTGTAGGAAAATATTTAAGAAAATTCAGCCTTGATGAGCTTCCGCAGCTGTGGAATGTTTTTACAGGAAGCATGAGCCTTGTAGGCCCCAGGCCCTGTTTGCCGTACGAATACGAGCATTTTAAGGAATGGCATAAATTAAAATATAAAGTTATACCCGGGATTACCGGACTGGCACAGATAATTGCAAGGAACAGGGAAGATGTAACATTCAGCGACTCGGTTCTGCTTGATCTTTATTACGCAGATAACCAGTCACTATGGCTTGACCTGAAAATTCTGTTCAAAACAATTCCGGTAATGGTACTCGGTAAAGGAGGAATCTAAAATTAAATCTTCAGGTAAAATAATAAATGTCGGCGTAATTGGATGCGGTTACTGGGGACCCAAGCTTGTAAGAAATTTTCTGAGTTTACCCAATTGCAGAGTAAAAAAAGTAAGTGATCTTAAGGCAGGCAGGCTTGAGTTCATTCGCAAAGAATTCCCTATGGTAGAAGTCACAAAAGATTACAGGGATATCCTCAGGGATAAATCAATTAACGCCGTTGTTATAGCCACACCGGTAACAACTCATAAAGAGCTTGCCGAAGAAGCAATGCTGCTTGGCAAGCATGTCTTTGTGGAAAAGCCTTTATCGTTCAGCACAGAAGAAGCTGAATCCATGGTTTATACAGCAGAAAAACTCGGGAAGAAGCTTGCAGTGGGCCATGTTTTCCAGTTTGCGCCGGCAGTAAGAAAAATAAAAGATCTTATTAAGAAAAAAACGATCGGTAAGGTTCTTCACATAACTTCAACAAGGATTAACCTTGGTCCGCCCGAAACAGAAGTAGATGTTATTTGGGATCTTGGTCCGCATGATTTTTCGATCATATTATATCTTCTTGGTGAAGCACCATGGAAAGTAAATTCAGTAAGGAATAATTATCCATTCGGCGCGTTTAATTCACCGGCATCAAAGAATAAAAAGAGCTTAACAAATAACGCGCACATTGACCTGAACTTTAAAAGCGGTGTTTCAGCTCATATACATTTAGGATGGCTGTCATCGAATAAGGTAAGGCTTATGCAGATCTTCGGTTCAGAAGGCACCCTGGTTTACGATGAAATGCTTGCCCTGGATGGAAAGCTGAAATTATACGGTCTTGGAATAGATAACAGGATAAAAAGCAAAGATGGAGATACAGGTGCATTGGCATACCAGTCAGGTGAAATTACTATGATACCGCTGGAGCAGCATGAACCGCTCAGGATGGAATGCCAGGAATTCATAAATGCTATTATTGAAGATAAAAAGCTTATTAATGACGGACAGATCGGGCTGGATGTAGTTAAGCTGCTTGAAACCTCCAGTGAATCATTCAACAGGAATTAATTAATGGAAAAGAATTACTTTGTTCATCCTAATGCACTGGTTGAATCAGATGATATAGGTGCAAAAACCAGGATATGGGCATTTGCCCATGTATTGAAAAATGTAAAAATAGGCGAAGACTGCAATTTATGTGACTACGTATTTGTAGAAAGCGGCGTTACGATCGGCAACAGGGTAACCATTAAAAATGGTATTTCGTTATGGGAAGGTCTTGAAGTAGAAGACGATGTTTTCCTGGGACCTAACGCTGTGTTTACAAATGATATGTTCCCCAGAAGCAAAAGACACTCCGGTAATTTTCTCGGCACAAAGCTGCAAAAAGGAGCAAGCGTTGGCGCTAATGCGACTATACTTTGCGGCATAACATTGGGCAAATACTGCCTTGTTGGTGCCGGTTCAGTGGTGACAAAATCTGTTCCCGATTTTGCTTTGGTAACAGGTAACCCGGCAAAAATAAAATATTGGGTTGCCAAAACAGGTGAAAAATTAATTTTCGATAAATCTAATAAGGCAGCAGATTCAGAAGGAAATAAATACGAGTTCATTCCTGATGATAAATTTGGCAGCGTTAAAGAAATATAATGATAATATCACAAACTCCGTTAAGAATCAGCTTATCCGGCGGCGGCACAGACCTGGTTAATTATTATAACCCGCATGATGGTTTTGTAGTAAGCACCGCTATTGATAAATATATATATGTGATCGTTAAAGAACGTTTTGATGAGCTTATATATGTTGATTATTCAAGCAAAGAAATTGTTAACGATATCAACGAGATTAAACATGACCTTGTGAGAGAAGCTGCAAAGCTTGCAGGGATAAAAAAAGGTTTCGAGGTAATGATGTTCGCCGATATTCCCTCA
>JAPUEV010000012.1 GCA_027492415.1 Ignavibacteria bacterium | reverse complement strand
CCGCTTTTAAAGAAAATATAGCTTACTATTATTATTGTCATAGCGCCGCCGAAGATTACAGAGGGCACTCCCCCCATAATTTTTGCGGCTAAGCCTGATTCAAATGCTCCGACCTCGTTTGAGGTGGAAAGGAATATCCCGTTAATAGCGTTGACCCTGCCGCGCATGTTATCAGGCACCAGCAATTGCAGGAGGGTTGAGCGTATCACAACGCTTACGCTATCAAAAGCGCCGGTTGCAAAGAGCGCTGCGACAGAGAGTATAAAGTTTTCAGAGACGGCGAACACAAGCGTGGCGATGCCGAAGCCCGCAACTGCCCAAAGCAGGTTACGCCAGGCGCGCTTCATCGGGGAGTATTTTGAAAGCACAAACAGTACAAGCACTGCGCCAATAGAAGGAGCGGCGCGCATTATCCCAAGTCCCTGTGCACCTACATGCAGGATATCTTCAGAGAACACCGGCAGTATTGCAACAACGCCGCCGAAGAGCACAGAGAACATATCAAGCGAGATAGAGTAAAGAATAATTTTGGTCTTAAAGACATAGGAAAATCCTTCCTTTATCTTCTCAAGCATCGTGCCTTCTGTGGCTAGATCAGGGACACGGTTCTTTATGAAGGCAACTGCAATCATTGAAAGCGCAATAAGCGCTATTACAAAGAGCAGTGTGCCTGAGAAACCGAATATTGTATAGAGAAAGCCTGAAACACCGGGTCCGATAATTACACCAGTCTGCCATGAAGAGGAGCTCCACGTAGAAGAATTTGCGTACGCCTCACGGGGTACTAAATATGCTTTAATTGATGTTGCTGCCGGGAAAAAGAATGCTTTACAAATGCCTATGAAAAATATCACTCCCCAGATGACATATTTCAGCTCATGGGCATGCTCAACATTCAGCAAACTGAACGATAATATGTACAGAACAATTGAGGCAAGCATAGTAAATGCCAGCGACCATATCATAATATATTTTTTGGAAAGCTTATCGGAGTAGTGACCGCCGAAGAGTGATAAAAGTATGAACGGGATCGCTTCGGCTAAGCCAATGAGACCAATTGCAAGCGGGTCATGGGTAAGGCGGTAAAGCTCATAGCCTATTATGACCTCCTGAATCAAAAGGCCGACTGTTACGAAGAAATTTGCGAACAAATAGTTGCGGAACTCCGCGTAGCGCAGAGAGAGGAAGGGATCTTGTTTTACTGCTATGGAATTACCGGATGAAGGAATTTCTGACAACTATTATATTATTTTTTTATTCTTGTTTGATTGGGTGATATTACGCTAAATGAGTTTTTCATTCGTTCAAAATTATCCTTGAAAGATTTTATAACAACCTCTGATTTTGATTTGCTATCTAAACCGCTTAACCTGAACAATACTATGCCCAAGTGAGATTTATTCAGTCTGTAAACCAGTTCACCAAAATCCTTATCTTCTGTAATTAGAATTGAGTTTTCCTGTAAGGCAAAATTTAAAACTTTTTCATCATCTGCACCTTTTAAGATCTCATCAATTGCCAATACAATATAATCGTGTTTCCGCAGATTATTAATAATTTCAAAATCCACACTTTCATCAGCAACGATTTTCATTTAAGCTGTCACAACTTCATTCTTCACTGACTCTGATGCAAATTTCAGGCAGGCATAAATGGCATCAATTTTAATAGAGGGGTAAGATTTTAATAACTGTTCAATATTTTCACCAAGAGAAAGCTTTTCCAGTATCAGATCTACCGGAATACGAGTTCCTTTAATAACAGGTTTTCCGAACATTACCTTGGGATTAGATTCTATATATTCTTTCCAGTTTATTTCCATGAGTCAAATTTAATGAAATTTGTTAGTATTTACTATAAATTAAAAATACTTTAATAATTCTATATATTTTACCTATTTACTTCACTTTCTTCCAGTTCTTTTTGATCTTCTCAATTATTTTCTCATTTTGGATATCATTATTAGCAATATACTCTTCGAAATATCCGCAGCTTGTGCATATATATATCAAAATATACGCGGGTGAAGCCTGAGATTGCCATTATCATTCTTTCGCTGGTCTTTGAGTAGGGATTTTCGGAGTAGACCTCATCAGAGCCGCATTTGGGGCATTTGCCGGATTTGAGAGTATTATTCAATTTTACCGCCGGAAGTTCTGTTCCATTTTTCCTTAACCTTTTCCTTTAACTTTTCGTTACTTATATCGCTATCTCTTATGAATTCCTTAAAGTAGCCGCAGCTTAAGCAGACATATGCTTCAACGCCAAAGCTGTACATAGCGGAAACAGAGATGTATTTTCTATCGCCCGACTGATTCGAGTCTCTGTTATCGTACACTTCAAGCGAGCCGCATACCGGGCATTTTCCGGTTTTGATGGTTTCTACGTTCATTTATTTGTTAATTATTTTTTTCGGTAGGTAACTAAATATTCAAGATCAAGTTTATCTTTGGTACGGTTTGCTTTGGTTTTATTCTTTATTAAATCATCTAAGGAAATGTAAAATATTTTTTTTAGATCAGCATAAGAGCCTTCTGTTTTATTTAAAACAGCTTTTTCGAATTCAACTCCATCAATATTATTTAAAATTTCTATTCTTAATGGAGGATTTCCAATGCGATAAACTTTTGGTTTATTCAGGAATTCATCTTCTTTAATAAAGGGTTCTGAAAAACCAAAATCCTTCAATACCTTCAGAATTTTTGTCAGATTTTCCGCTGTGGGATTAATCCAGATATCAAGATCATCTGTATATCTTGGGCGGGAATAGAATGAAACGGCATAACCCCCGACTATCAAATATTCTACATTATTCTCTGTCAGCAGTTTCAAAAACTCGCTGAAGTTTTCGTTGTTCTTCTGTAGCATTTATTGAATTTAAATAAACTTCCCTGATATTTTCCAATTCTTTTATCTTTTCATTCGGATCAAGATTACTATAATACTCAATATCATCCTGTTCTGCTTCAGCAAAACTATCATATACTTTTATTACTTTATCCATAGTATAAATTAATCAAAAATTGAACAATACTAAAACCAATAATATTAAATAAATTTATTTATAATTGCTTTAATTTGCTATTTATTGCAGAAAATTCATCTGCGGGCAGGTATTTTTCCGCCATTGCCATAAGCTTTGTGAACTGTTCAGGGGCTGCGGTTCTCATTCCGCCCATCATCATTACGATATCACTCTGTGTTATAGCGGGCATTATATAACTTTGCCATTTTTCAAAAACCTCCGGTGTGAATTTGCTGATTATCCTTCCGCGAATAGCGTGCAGCTCAGGGTCAGTGAAGTTTTCCCACAGCAGGCGCTGTGTATCAGTCTCTTCATCAACCGTGTGAAGCAGGTACTCACCGTGGAACTTCGAGAATTTCATGTATAGCTCTGCGCCCATGCCCACGGCATCTTCACCTTTTGCATTGAGCTCTTTAATTTCATCCAGCAGCTTTTCTATGGCATCCTGGTCGCGCTCAAGGCGCTCGTGGTCATCCATATCATGTTTTGATGAGCCGGGTAATTTGGCTTCAAGCTCAGCAAGTATGATTGTATTTTCATCATTTGCGTGGATATTGAGAAGCATGCAGAGATCCTTGCCGAGTGAGTGAATGCGGTTCACATCATTTGAATTGTTGAAATCACATTTTCCGAGTGCGAATGAGAACTGTGAAAGGGCATTTCGCAATCCTTTATGAGCTGCTTCAAAAAGTTTTACTCTTTGCATTGTTGTTTATGGTATTTAAAAGTTCGTTTAATTCTTGGTCTGCAAATTTAAGGGTAAAGTTGGAAATATGAAGTGGAAAAAGGGGAGTCATTTTCTGCGAGCCGTATGCATTCTATTGTTTAGATAGCGGAATTATTGCATTTAAAAGCAGAGATGTCAAAGACCTCTCTCTACAAAAGCTTTTATTTATTTGCAGAGTCCCTTAAGAGGAGACACTGCAAAGAACAAAGTCTTTTGTTAACACACCCCGACTGCTAAAGCAGTCACCCCTCTCAAGAGGGGAATAATTGTATTTAAAAGCAGAGAGGTCAAAGACCTCTCTCTACAAAAGCGGGTATTTGTTTGCAGGGTCACTTAAGAAGAGACTCTGCAAAGAACAAAGTCTTTTGTTAACACACCTCGACTGCTAAAGCAGTCACCCCTCTCAAGAGGGGAATAATTGCATTTAAAAGCAGAGAGGTCAAAGACCTCTCTCTACAGAAGCGGGTATTTGTTTTCAGAGTCCCTTAAGAGGAAACTATGCAAAGTACAAAGTCTTTTGTTAACACACCCCGACTGCTA
>JAPUEV010000011.1 GCA_027492415.1 Ignavibacteria bacterium | reverse complement strand
TAAAATTATTGAATATTTCGCGGGCCTGAAGAATATGTACCATGAGTATAAAAACCCTGTCCAAAAGCAGAATGAACAGCAGGTAAAGCCAACAGATAATAACAGCATTAAACAGAATAACAATCAGAACAACAATCAAAATAACAATAAGCTAAAGGGAAAATGAATACGATCCTGATAATAGAAGATGATAAGGCTATTGTTGATGTCCTTAAAATGATACTGGAGCATGACGGCTTTAATATTGAAAAAGCTTTCAACGGTCCCACAGGACTTGAAAAATTCAGGGAAGTTAACCCCGATATAGTTCTGCTTGATATACGTATGCCTAAAATGGATGGCATAGAAGTTCTGCAGGAAATTATTAAAATGAACAGCAGGGCAATTGTTATTATGATATCCGGCCACGGCAATATAGAAACAGCCGTTCAGACCACTAAGCTTGGAGCGTATGATTTCATTTCGAAACCCTTTGATGTAGAAAGATTAAAGCTTACAATACAGAACGGCCTTAACTACAAAAAACTGCTTGCAGAAAATGAGCTGATGAAGCAGAAGTTTGATTCAGATGCAGAGTTCCTTGGTGATTCAGAAGAAATGAAAAAGCTGAAGGACCAGGTTACAAAGATCTCGTCAACTTCGAGCAGGGTACTGATAACAGGCGAGAACGGTACAGGTAAAGAGCTTGCTGCAAAACAGATACATAAATTAAGTGACAGGGCTGATAAACCGTTTGTTCACGTAAACTGCGCCATTATTCCAAAGGACCTGCTGGAAGTTGAGCTATTTGGATGTGTGGAAGGTTATTTATCATTTTCACCGGGCAAGCGTATGGGCAGGTTTGAAATAGCTAACGGAGGTACATTGTTCCTTGATGAAATTGCAGACCTGAGCCCTGAATCACAGGGTAAGCTGCTTAATGTATTAAGCGAAAACAAGATCGAACCGCTGGGAAGCAGTACCTATATACCCGTTGATGTAAGAGTGATAGCATCAACCAACCGGAATTTAACTGAACTGATAAATGAAGGAAGGTTCCGTGAAGATCTTTTCCACAGGCTGAACGTTTTGACGCTTGTACTGCCGCCACTAAGAAGCAGGAAAGAAGATATTGCTGAGCTTGTCGGTCATTTCACAAAAGAAATATCACTTAAAAATGATATGCCGGTTAAAACCTTTACTCCAAAAGCACTGGAGTATTTAAGCTCTCTTAAATGGCCCGGCAATGTGAGGGAATTAAAAAATACCATTGAAAGGCTTATAATCCTATCGGATTCAGAAATTATTGACAGGAAAAATATAGAATCAGAGAACCAGTCTTATTCATCAGAAATGGAAAAGCTGATAAATTCCGAATCAACATTAAGGGATTTTCAGGATATCTCTGAAAAAATATTCATAGAAAAGAAGCTTGCTGAAAATAACTGGAATATTTCAAAAACTGCAGAAGCCCTTGATATACAAAGAAGCCACCTTTACACCAAAATTAAGCAATTCAACATAGAAAACCCCGAAAAAGACGATAAAAGTCACTAACTGATATGACTATTATATGCAATTTCGAGAGAGTTGCTTATATTAACATATTTCCCTATAATCACACAAATTAATAACGAAAATTTAACAAAAATTAACTAATTCAAATGAAAATTAAGAATTACTTTCTGATTTTACTTGCGGCATTTTCGCTGATAGGGATTGCACCTAAAAGCTCTTTTTCACAGCTTGGAAACAGTAATATGACGCTCTTAGCAAATAAGAACGATCATCCTTCGGCTACACTTTATTCTGCTTTATGGGGATATGTTGCGCCAAACGGTAGAGAGTATGCTATTTTGGGATGCGCATCCGGCACTGCATTTATTGATATAACAGATACAACCAATATACATGAAGTTGATTTTCAAACCGGCTTATCCAGTGCATGGAGAGAAATGAAAGTATATTCACATTATGCTTATATCGTTTCAGAAGCTACAAACAGCGGTTTACAGATAGTAGACTTACAGTACCTGCCGGATTCAGTTCACTTTGTAAGAACATTTACATATTCAGGTTATAATCATACACATTCAATCCAGCAGGATGGTCCTTACTTATATCTGAACGGCGGTAACGTAACAACCGGCTTATCTGATCCGGGTGGAACGAAGATACTAGATCTCAGCTCAAATCCGGAATTGCCTGTTGTAAGAGGCGGATGGGGTACCTATTATGTACATGACTGCAGGGTAAGAAACGACACAATGTATGTCTGCAATATTTATGATCCGCCGGGAACAATATCTGTTGTTAACGTAGCCAATAAAGATAACCCTGTTACCATCAGTTCATGGGTAAATAATCCTAATCCATTTCCGCATAACTGCGCGCTTATGGCAGGAAGAACATATATTTTAACAACAGATGAAACATCCACCCCGAACGGTAAATTAAAAGTGTGGAATATCTCCAATCTTTCGAACGTAACTTTTGTAACAAACTGGCTGCCCACCGGAATAACAACAGCAATTGTTCACAATGTTGAAATTTACGGTAATTACGCGCTTGTTGCACATTATACAGCAGGTATAAGGCTTATTAATATTTCAAATCCTGCCGCACCTCAGGAAATAGCATGGTACGATACTTATCCTTCTTCAAATGCCGCCCAGTATAACGGCATATGGGGAGTTTATATGTTCCCATCCGGCAAGATCATAGGTTCAGACAGGCAGACAGGTCTTTATGTTGTAAGACCGACAGTTCCTTTGGTTGGAATTAATGTTCCTTCCAATAATGAGCCTAACAGCTTTGAATTAAAACAGAACTATCCGAATCCGTTCAATCCTGCAACCAACATCGAGTTTTCTTTGAAGACAGGTTCTCACATTACATTAAAAGTATTTGATGTACTTGGCAGACAGGTAGCATTGATAGCAGACGAGTACAAACCAGCCGGTTCATACAGGATCGGTTATGATGCCGGACTTCTTTCAAGCGGAATTTACTACTATACATTATCAACAGATAACGGATTTACTGAAACAAAAAAAATGGTATTAACTAAATAAATTTAAAATAAATTGAAAAAATATTTCATAACAGCCTTCTTTTTCTTAACATTTACATTACCATTATTTGCACAGCTTGGTAATTTTAATACCATTCTGCTTGCAAATAAGGATGAACACGGTAACGGTTACTCAGCGTTATGGGGTTACGCAGGCCCTAACGGCAGGGAATATGCTATATTGGGATGTAATACAGGAACAGCATTCTATGATATTACTGATACTGCCAATATTCATGAAGTCGATTTTGTCCCGGGTGTAACATCCAACTGGAGAGAAATGAAAGTTTTTTCAAGTTACGCTTATGTTGTATCAGAAGGCACTAACAGCAAGCTGCAGATAATTGCATTGCAGTATCTGCCTGATTCAGTAAGCCTGGTAGCAACTTATTCATATTCCGGCTACGACCATACACATTCAATTTCACAATCAGGGCCGTATTTATATTTGCACGGCGGTAATAATACTGCAGGGGGCACTGACCCGGGCGGAGAAACAATACTTGATATTACCAATCCGCAGTCACCGGTAAAAAGAGGCTCATGGTCAAATTTCTATGTACATGATTCAAGGGTGCTGAATGATACTATTTATGCATGCAATATTTACGATCCGCCGGGAACCATTTCTGTTATTAACGCAGCCAATAAAGATAACCTGGTTACGATAGGCTCATGGGTTAATAATCCTAACCCGTTTCCTCATAACTGCGCTATTCCGAATGATAGAAGGTACATTTTTACAACAGATGAAACACAATCTCCCAACGGTAAGCTGAAGGTATGGAATAAATCAAACCTGGCTAATGTAACGCTGGTAACTTCATGGCAGCCAACCGGTATAACAACAGCTATTGTTCATAATATTGAAATCTATAATAATCTTGCAGTGATCGCTCATTATACAGCAGGTATCAGGATCTTAAATATTACTGATCCCACAAGTCCGCAGGAAATTGCATGGTACGATACTTACCCAACAAATAATAATGCGCAGTTTGCAGGCTGCTGGGGAGTATTCATGTTCCCTTCATCAGGAAAAATAATAGGGAGTAATATTGGTGAAGGATTATTTGTGATAAAAATAGGCAGCCCGGTTACAGGAATAACAGGCAATCAAAATATTCCATCACAATTTTCACTTAACCAGAATTATCCTAACCCGTTTAACCCAGGCACAACCATTGAATACAATATACCAAAATCATCTTATATTACCCTGAAAGTATTTGATGTACTTGGCAGAGAA
>JAPUEV010000010.1:1721-4305 GCA_027492415.1 Ignavibacteria bacterium | reverse complement strand
ATACTGGTCTTACTGGAGCGAAGATGAGCATTATATCATAAAGGAAGATAAGAAAATCCCTGCGGAAAATAACCCGGAAATGATAAACCCGTTTTACCGAAATTCCGGAAATGCCTCTCCCCTGCCCTTTGCAGTTTTAAGAATTGATGAAGGAGAGGATTATTTTGGCGAGCCAAACTGGAATATTTTTCTTCATCAGAAAAACCTTGATATCAGGCTGACTGATCTTAATGAAACTGAGCTGAAAACGCTTCACCAGATCTACCTTGGAATAAACACCAACTTTTCGAATGATGAAACGTTCAGAGCCGGTGACTTTAAACAGATAAATAATGTAAAGGATGATGATAAAGAGCCAAAAATTGAAAGTGTTGCAGCCGGGGTTGATTATACTTCAGTGAGGGAAAACATTGACTGGCATAACAGGCTTGTTCTCAGCAGCGAAGGGATCTGCGGAAATTCATCCAGTATGGAGCTTATTGCAGAATCAGGGGCGGCAAAAATGATAGATGAGCTTGAGCTGCTTGAAAGACGCGAAGAATATAAAACCCTGATCTGGCACTTTATGATACACCTTTTAAATATTATAAGATATGTATGGAATTATTACAACCCGGATAAAATGATAGATATGTCAGCAGATTTCAACATAATATTTTCAGATTCGAGGGTTTTTGAAAGCTCTGATGAAAAGAAAAAACGATATGATATGGCAATTGGATACGGTTACAAAGATGAAATTGATATCGCGGCTGAAGAGCTGGAAATCAGCGAGGAAGAAGCAGCAGAGCTTATAAAATTGAGGAAGGAAAGGAAAATTAATAATAACATACCTCCCGGCTAAAGCCATACAATACTAAAGAGGGAAATAAGCTTAAACATTTGTAAAACAGAAAATTTTAGAATAACTAAACATTAATATATATGGAAATATTATTTAACTCAGATGGCAGCTCACCCGGAGGCGGAAGCTCACCAAATGATGAATCAGTAACCTTAAGCAGGGCTGAGCATGAAAAGCTTAAGAATGACTCTGCTGAACTTGTAAAGATAAGAGAAAGCAGCAATGGAACACCGGCAGAAAATGCAGCGAAGATAAAAGAGCTTGAAAGCTCTGTTAACTCACTTAGATCAGAAAAAGAGAGTATATCCAAAAGATATAATGAGCTGGAAGAAGGGATCAAACAGCAATATTATGAACAGTTAAGCGGAGAGCATAAGAAAATTGCGCAGCTAATACCTACCGTTGATGGACTTGCTGAATATGTTAAGCTGAATTCACATAAAACACCGGCTGGAAGCGACTCCGCCAGACCGGGGGCAGGCTACAGCGAGGCAAATACAGCAAAATGGGACGAGCTTAACTACAATGAAAAGGAAGAGCTGCGCAGGAAAAGACCTGAACACTGGAGGAAACTGTACAGGGAGAAGTTTGGAACGAATCCTTAACACAAGAAACATAAATTCATTTTTTCACTTTTTTAATTAACCAACTTACTAATTTAAACAAAACACTTTATGGCATCATTAACATTGGATGATTTAGCAGGTAAATTCCAGAGTGAGACCTTTAAGGCTACACTGAGAGGAACATTTACCAAAGCGCTCAGCTTCTTCGGTTCAGGCTTTATGACAGAAGCACCTGATGAAGTAGTTGACCCTAACCAGACCGGGACATTCGGTAATTTACCGCAATGGAACGTAGATACATCAGATCCTGACCAGATCACAACTTCATCGACCACACCCATTAACAAGCTTTCTGCATACAGGGACAGGTTTTCGTGGATGGAGCTTGAAAAAGGCTGGGGTGCACAGGAGCTTGTTAACACAGTTGCCGGCCGAGGCAATGATATGATCGAAGAAATTGCAGTACATATAGGTGAATACTGGGCATATGCACTGCAGAAGAGAGCTATCAGCATACTTAAAGGCAATTTTGCAACTGCATTAGCTTCAAGCCACTCTACAGGCAACACATATTCAGGAGCAGCAATATCAAACGCAGGTGTGCTGGCTGCAAAGTATAAGCTGGGGGACTGGCACAGAATGCTGAACCTTATTTTAATGCATTCAAAAGTACACGGCGATGCCGTTACAAATAACCTTATTACTTTCCCGGCAGGTCCGGTTGGCAACACAACATTTGTTACCGGGAATCCCGGGCAGATACTCGGGCTGATGCCTTTTGCAGATGATGACCTTACAGCAACTGCAGGTGTGTATTCATCTTTCCTTGGCGGAAGAGGCTCTATGGTATATAAATTAAGGAACCGCCCGGGCAGCGCAATGAGCAATAAGAATGTAATAAAAACAGGAGGTATTTACCTGGAGCTGACCCGTGACGCTAAACAGGCAGGCGGAACTGATGAGATAATAACAAGGGTATCGTGTATGGTACACACACCCGGCGTGGCATATGCTGATGCTGCACCTGAAAATCCGACCCTTGCCCAGCTTGCTACAGGCAGCAACTGGCAGAAAGTCGCACCGGATAAGCTGATAAAAATTGCAGAGCTGAAGACACAGTAAAACTTTAAACCCTTAACAAACACCTTAACAAATCCCGGAAGCCATCCCGCAG
>JAPUEV010000010.1:0-1711 GCA_027492415.1 Ignavibacteria bacterium | reverse complement strand
ATAATAAACAAAATACACTTATGGCTGAAAATATCACAAATAACACTGAAGTATATGAAATTAACCCTGCAATTCTGAACTCGCAAATGGGATACTCCGCTAATATTGATGATGACAATATTATGGTAGTAGCTAATTTATTTGGCGAAGGATTTAACCGCAACAACGAAAAGATAAGGATCATTCGCGAAGAAGGTTTTGTGCTTGTTAACGGAGAAAGAACTACAACCGGAAAATTTGAGAATATTACAGATAACCAGCTTTACCAGCTTGTAACAGCGGGGGTCATACTACTAAATGAAACTCAAATTAAACAGTTTAGAAAGAAATTCTTTTCAGCAGAGCCGGGAAGGAATGAGAAAACAGGTTCAGAAAAAAAGAACAGTAAACAATAAAACACAGTACCCATGCAAATTGAAGAATATTTAACAGAAGAAGATATTAAAAGCTTTATACCGGAGCTGGCAAGGTTTTTGTGGAGTGAAGAAAATGATTACTCACCGCAGAAAAAGCAGGCAATTAATGAAGTAATGAGCAATGAACAATGAACAATGAGCAATGAACAATGAACAATGAGCAATGAACAATGAGTAATGAACAATGAGTAATTAGTAATGTTAAATAACAAACATCAAAAATAAAAAAAGAAAGAAAATGGAAAATATAATTTCAAATGTATCATTAAATATTCACAGAGAAACTGATGTACTGGCGCTTGCCAGAGCTGAGAAAAAGCGTGATTACTGGCAGAAAGTTACAAAGGGTCAGCTGCCCCTGCCAGCGGGTCAGAATACCGATTATGCAGAAGAAAGGCTGATATACTGGTTAAAGCAGGCTGAAAAATACAGGGAAAGAATAAACGGACATATAAAGGATTTTGAGAAGATCAAGGATCCGGTTGGTTTTATCAGCTGGATAGCAGGTGTTGTGGAGACGATCAGGAATATAATTGCATTGATAACATCCGCTAACAGGTAAAAGGTATTTGAAAAAAGCATAAATTTTTTAGAAAGTAATTAATATGCAGAATTTAATTGAAGAGATTTTAGGGAAGAATTGGCGCACAACGCTGTGGGGCGGGATAATGCTCGCAGCGCTTGCAATAAACCAGGCTCCAACAATAATAAATTTTTTACCCGATAATATTGAGACATGGGTAAGGGGTATATCAGGCATAATTGTTATGGCTGCGGGAATGAAGTTTGTTTCTCATACAAAAGACAAAAACAATGTACAATGAATAATGAGAAATAAAAAGCAATTTATATTTTATTAAAAATTATTACCGCCTTTGGGGCTATCAAAAATATCTTGTTTGAAAAAATGAGACCAGCAGTCCTAATAGAATATTAAATTAAACCGATTAATTATATTCCGGACCCTTGCTTAGAATAAGCAGGAACATTTCAGAAATACCTTCATGAACTCACTTAAACTTCATTAGGCACCTGAAGGCGGTAAATTAATACAGCTAAAAAACCCCCATCATAAAAAATAAATTCAGAAAATACTACGAGTAATTATTGTTTGACGTAGATTTAAGATTTCGTCCCCCCTTTATCAAAGGGGGGATGAGGTTTTTCAATAAGAAACGAGTAATTATTAAACGATAGTAATATTTTACATGAATCAATATCGGGGGTTCAAAATAAATAATTAGAAATATTTTAAACATGGAAATTTCAAACAGCACTATAATAAACAAAGAATA
>JAPUEV010000009.1 GCA_027492415.1 Ignavibacteria bacterium | reverse complement strand
ATTATTATCTGCTTCTTGCCTTTGTATTCGGTCAATTGACCCTTTACGTACAGGAAATATCCTTTTGGATTCTTAAGATTAAGCTCATCCATCAGGTCATAATGTTTCTTAAAAAATACAAGATCAATGGTATCATCATCGTTTATTTCTATCTTTGCGATCCTGGGATTGTTATCAGTTACTACGCGTGAAATATTACCGAACACTGTTATTGAATCACCAACATGTGCTGCCATTTTTTTGTAATCGCTTATATCCATCATATTATAATAGCCCGGGTTTCCTGCATAAGTGGTTTCAAACTTCTTTATCTGGTCAGCGCGCTTATTCCACCATTCCAGTCTTTCCGGATAGTCAGGGTAACAAAGCTCCTTGCCGCTCCATATACCCAGCTTGTTCTTCTGCGCGTATTCCTGTGCAGCCTTAAACTCCTTATCAAACCTTGCAACATATCCGTACTTGCTGAAATAAGGTGAGTAGCCCTGCTTAACACACTCAAGATTGTAATTGAATTCGGTACCATCTGACTTTATACCTATGATATAAACCAGGTACCTGTTGAACATATCAATAACACGCTTGTAGTCATCAACTTCAAGCCTTACCTTTACAACGTCTTTAAAAAGTTCCTTTGTCCATTGCCATGTATAATAGCCAAAAGGGGAGTCAACCTTGGCAGGCTTGCCTGATGAATCCTTCTGGCTGGCATAGACCTCGCTCCAGTGGCTTGCAATATCATTCACTTTCATCTCAGCTTCTGCATCTTTCCATGTTTCTTCTGTATCAATTCCCATCAGGCGGGTTGATTTATCCAGCCCCTCAAACCTGAATGTATCGCCATCCAGTATCTTCTGCACGGTGAACTCACCAATTACAAATTCCTGCTGCGCGTATGCTGAGTGCATTCCCAGCAGAAGGAATATTACTATTTTAAACCAATTTCTCTTTATCATATAAAACAAATTAACATAATTATTATTTATTTATAAGGTATGAAATCAGGATAATTAATTTTGCAGCAAAAGAAATACGAGTAAACATACCGCTCCTGACGGAGCTAAAACAGTATCGTATATCAAATTCTACAAACATCATGCTCCTTACGGAGCTGTTTCAGGAGAAATAAAAATACAGTTAGTTTGTTTCAGAATCACATTCATAGAACATTACTTTTCATTTGATGGGTAAATGTGAATCCTAAAATAAACAAACCCCGTAGGGGTGATATGATTGTAGAAAAAGCCGGCTATTCGAATGAACTCCGTAGGAGTGATATGTTATTAATGCAAATAAAGCCTGCTCATAAATGGACAGGCTTTTTCTCAAATGAAATTCAACGTACTATGCAGAGTCTCCTGAAAGGGACTCTGCAAAAAACAGATAAAGTATGAACCCCCTCCAGCTCCCCCTTCAATGGGGAGAGAGTAATAGCTTAAACAAAAAAAGCCCGCTCACAAATGAACAGGCTTTTTCTCTTTGGTTATAATAATTCTCTTACGGTCTGAATTCTTCGCTTACGTAAGGCATTAATGCAAGCTGGCGTGCTCTTTTTATCTGGGTTGTCAGCTGTCTCTGCATCTTTGCGCTTATACCGGTAATTCTTGAAGGTAATACTTTACCCTGTTCGTTAACGAACCTTGCAAGCAGGCGTGTATCCTTATAATCGATATATTTAATACCTCTTATTTTTAAAGGATCAACTTTTTTCCTTCTCTGCTGCTGCTGCTTCTGGTTCATCTGCATAGTTTTATATGCACTTTGCTCTTCTTTTTTGTTTTTTCTCATTTCTTAAATTGAAATTATATTTATTAGTTTATTTTATTATCTTTTTATTATATGCTTTGATTCTTCTTTTTTGCTTTTTGATTTTTTACTTTTGCCTTTGACATCTCACGTCTCACGTTTGACGTCTCACGTTTAGTTTCCCATTGTCATTAAATACCTTATAGCAGCTTCCATATCCAGCTTGCCGTAACCCCATTCACTGTTGGGTACAGTGCCTGTGAACTTATCTGTCTTTGCGGAATTGAGCAGTATCATCTTTACTTTCTCATGTGTCAGTGACGGGTCATACTGCAGAAGCAATGCTGCTGTGCCTACTATATGAGGCGCTGCTGAGCTTGTTCCGCTGAATATCTGGTATGAATTATCCTTTTGTGTACTGAAAGTCGAGTGTCCTGGTCCCGTTATATCAACACCAAGCTTTCCGTTGATGTTATAGCCCCTGCTGCTGTATGAACAAAGATCTCCTACCACATCCATCCATCCCATATTGAATACATAAGCGCCAATTGCCATGCAGCTGTCGGCAGTCGACGGGAAGCAGATATTCGATACATCTGTTATCGCATTGCTGTTTATCCACCTTGCATTACCGCTCCATGACTGTGTTACATCCACAACGTATCCGCGTATTTCCTGGTCCTTATCGCTTGTAACTTTTATTTTGAACTTTCCGCGCACTACATCTGAATCCTGTGTCGAAGCCCCGAACTTCATCATTACCGTACCTTTTGGTGATACCTCGCGGCTGTAGAATAAATTATATGCGCCAACTTTCAAAATACCGTTGCCTTCAGCAATCTCATCAGTTGATTTCCCGTCCGGTGTTTCTACTGTGAACTTAACCTTGCTTGCATCATCGCGCCATAAAAAGCTGAAGAACACCCCGTCATTTTTCGGGAAATCTTCTTCAGGCTTGCCTGAGCAGCTTATTGTATACGTGTAGCTTTTTCCTGTTTTAACTGTATCTATCAGTACCATATTGCCGCCTGCCATATTACCTGCGCCGCCAATTATTGTAACTCCATCCCTTGCCATCTGGTTGACCATTTCCTCCTCAGGTGAGGAGCCATCCATAAATTCCCACATCCACTCGCCGTCTTCAAACAGCAGTATATTTACTTTCTCATCTTTTAAAAATCCTATCAGGTCAGGGAAGTTCCTTACAAAGCGGGGAGTGTAATCATAATGAATGCTTGAAATAATCATTTCTGCATCAGGCGCTATTCCGTGAATTTTCTGCACGCCGTAATGTCCGCCTATAATCAAGCCTGCAACACCTGTACCGTGGCCGTTCTCATCTTCTTCAGTCTGGATAAGATCTATACCGCGTCTTCTGATAACATTATCACGCTGCCTTACAGCTCTGAACTTTGATGTCTTAAGCCCGACAATTTTCTCGCCGGCTTCTATCTTTCCGTTCTTATTCGCATCAATTGCTATGAAATACTGCTCGCCGTATGTCGGGTCATTTTCAGTAAAGCCTGCTTTCGGTCCGAAATCTCTTTTCTTGTTCCCGTTTACATCAACATATAAAAAATCAAATTCAGGATTATACTTATTCTTTTCCTGTCCCATGGTGCTTAACATGCCCCATGTATTATCTGTAATTTCCTGGTACCGTAATATCTCGCTGCTTTCAATCGTGCCGTTTCCGTTCTTATCAATTCCGTCTTCGCCAACAGTAAGCTTTCCGTCGCCATTCACATCAATAAAAGTAAAATCGCCGCCATCAGCAAAAAAGAACATCGGGTGGAATATATCAGCGCCTGAATCCACATCACCAATTAACACGCCTTTGCCTGTTAACGGATTGCCGTTTTTATCTGTGAATTTTTCCTTTAAAACTGTCGATGCTTCATACTTTGTCTGTGAAATACCCGCAGTGACCGCAAATATTAATGCTAAAATTGTTAATGAAACGAGGTTTTTATTTATCATACGAACTGTTAATATAGCTTTAATTTAATGAATTTTCAATGAATTTAAGTGTCCTTGGCAGGGATAATTACTGTTAACTGTACTGCATATGTTTACTCTTATCTGAATTACATTTTTATTTAACATCTCCTATCCAATACACTGAAAATGGGGAATTTGTTCCTGATTGACATTTTTTATCTGCCTTAATAGAATTTACGGAATAAAACTTTAAATCAGAAAATTCACATTTTTGACTAAATCCTTTAATTATAAGCAGAAAACCCTAATATCCCTTATTTCCGGCATTCACACACGGCATTTTGATTCTTTGACAAATTATTGAAAGTATTATTATCATCGTATCACAAAAGTAAATGATGAAAAACAGTTAATATAGCTTTTGATGAAGAGCAGAATGGAAAAGCTGTTTGATCTGCTGCAGCTGATCGAAGAGAGGTCAGGCATTGAGAGAATTAATAAAACCTGGGATGAATTGCCTGATGCCATTAGAAATATTCTGGATAAAAGAATGAATGGCGGCATCCCCAGGGAAAATGCTTTCTACCAGGTAACTGAGATCGACAGGTTAACATTATGCCTGGCTGAAT
>JAPUEV010000008.1 GCA_027492415.1 Ignavibacteria bacterium | reverse complement strand
TTATCTCAAGCATCCCGTCACCGTTAATATCAATTACCCCTTCAGCCATACCAAACGTAAAATTATTCACAGCAAGCGGCATGAATTCTGATATTACTTTTCCTTCTGAATCCATTACATATATCAATGAAGTAAAATTTGTGAAATCATTCTGCAGCTTTACGCTTACAAGGAATTCATCTTTATCTTTACCGGTAAAGCTTCCCTGGAAAACCTTGATATCAGCATAGGAAATGTTTTCAAGCTTATGTGTTATTGCCTGCCCTTTATCGTCGTAATCAGAAACTGTAACACCCTTCAGCTTGGGCATTATGTAACCTTTAAAATCATCAATTACGCTTTTATTTGTAACACCTTTCCTGTTTATTGCGCTAATGTTATTGTTGAATGATACAGCAACTATCTCATTTTCTTCCAGCTTCATTTCTTTTGGGGGTATTACAACGGCATAAAATACCGTACCTGCTCCTATCATGTCATCAAGATTTACATAGTAGCCGGATACCTGTGCCGGGTACACACCGGAAGCGCCGGAGATGAAAACCTTTTCTCCTATTGTAAAGCTTGTATATTCAGCAAATTCAGGTTTGTTTTCAGAAAAGTAATAATCCGGAAAATTCTCATTATAAGTTGCGTATTTTTTAATTATATCCTTAAGCTTATTGCCGTATAGATCATAACCTGCACCTGTTGAATCATTTACCTGCTCATTAGCTGAAAACTTGTAATAATCATCAATAACTATCTTCTTGCCGTCCCACCTGCCAAAGAATACGGTATCACTTTCTGAATGTTCTTTTTTTAAGGATTTTCCGTTCTCTGAATTTTCTTTAGATGTTTTATCGCTAGTTTGTTCTGGTCCATTATTCTTCTTTGTACATGCAGTAAATGGAGCCGTGAGTATAACAAAAAGCATTAAATATGAAATGTACCTTTTCATATCAGTTAGAAAGTTAAATTTTAAATTTTAATTCACCAAAAATAAGGATTTATGTTATAAAATGCTCATATTGTTAATTTTCCTGAATAATTAAATAAACGAAATGTATTTGTTATCAAAATTCGGGAGCCCTCTTGATTTTACAAGATTTATCCTATAATTTTGTATATCACGCACGTACTATAGAGGGGTTAATACATCTGAAGCATTATTATGCACGGATGCGTTAACCTTTTTTGTTTTTTAAATTCACCATTTTCTATTAAAAGAACCTAAATTAAAACGGTATGCTTGTATCAGTTGAACAGTTAAAAAAAGAAACTAACCAGGCAGATGATCTTAAGCTTGAGATCAAAAAAGCAGTAAAACCCGAAGAAACATTAATACCGGATAAGGAAAAGCCTGTTATCGAAAGTATCACTAAAGGCAATATCCTTGGTTCAGGTGTAAACCTTGAAAAGAGAAAAGAAATGATCTCTGCCAAAGGTTTTGAGCCTGCTGAATTTGCATATGAACGCGCTATAGGTAAAAATGATTCACTTTACAGTAACTTTGCGGAGCTAATTGAATTAACAAAAAGAAAAATTGGCAGGATAGTAATTAAATCAGACGGCAAAACCACCGGTTATGCTACAGGTTTTATGGTTTCGCCGGAGCTTATGCTTACGAACTGGCATGTTTTTAAATTGGCATCAGATGCGGATGAAAGTGAGCTTCAGTTCTTTTATGAATACGATGTTCACGGTCACCCCCTTTCTCCGGTTATATTTAATTTTGATAACACAAAGTTCTATAATAACGAGGAGCTTGACTACTGCTTTGTAGCCGTTAAACCTGTTGATATTTCCGGAAAAATTCCTTTAAGCAGTATTGGTTATCTGTATCTTGATAGAGCTCTGGGTAAAATAGGCGATGAAAATGTTGAGAAATTAAATATCATACACCATCCGCAGGGTGACTATAAACAGATATCTATCAGGGAAAATACATTTGTGGGAATTGAATCAACAAAAATATTCTATGTAACAGATACTGCCCAGGGAAGCAGCGGAAGCCCGGTATTTAATGATCAGTGGCAGGTTGTTGGCCTGCACCATAAAAGTATTGCTAAAATGACATCTGACGGAATGCAGTATCTAGATAAGGATGATAAGATCATTCCTGAAAACGACGGAAAAATAGATGTAACGCGGATCATATGGCTGAAAAATGAAGGTATAAGAATAAGCGTGATATTAAATCACATTGATGAAAAATTTCCCGGGGATAAGCTTCTTGCAGGACTTGCTTCTCCTCCTCCAGCTGAAGATCTTACTGTTGAGGTTACAGCAGCGGGCAAGCCTATGGAAAGTTATCAGAAGTATAAATATGATCTCAATAATAATTTAAACAGCAATACAATGGCAAACTCAACAGATCAGTTCATAAACATCAATGTTCCCGTAAATTCGTTAAACAGTGAGCGCTCAATTGATATAAGCCTTTCAACTGCCTCAAAAAAAAGTACAGCTGAAATGATCAGGCAGCCTGAAAGCTTAAAGCAATCAGAAAAAACAGCAGCTCTGCTTGAAGAAGTTGCAAAAGCCGATAAGGAAAGCGCAGTTGATTTCAGCAAATGCAAAGGGTATGACCCTGATTTCCTTGGTGTAAAAATTCCAATTCCGCAGCCAAAGAAAAAGCTCGAAAAACAGATCGCCATACTGAAGGATAAAAGCAATGAGTTGAAGTATTTCAAGTACAGTGTAATATTCAATGCTGTTGCAAAAATGCCTGCGATAAGCGCTATTAATGTAGAAGGTGACCCTGATAAAAGGCTTGATAACAGCAAAAGAAGCGATGATTGGCTGCGGGATGTAAGGATTGATGTTGAGTGCCAGCTTACAGATAAATTTTATTCAGGCTCTAAAATGGATAAGGGGCACATGAGCCGTTTCGAAGATGCAAATTGGGATAACACTGAAAAAGACGCATTAAGGAACGGTGTTTATACCTGTTTCTATACAAATGCTTGTCCCCAGGTAGTAAAGCTAAACCGCGCCGGCGGGCTGTGGGGAAAGCTGGAAAAAGCTGTGCTTGAAAAAGGTGTAAAAAAAGAAAAAGGAAAATTAGCACGTATTTCAGTATTTAACGGTCCCATTTTTAATGATGATAAAGACCGTGTATTTAAAGGCGTTACAATACCAATGGATTATTATAAAGTAATATTATGGCTTGATGATGATAAAAAATTAAGAGCCACTGCATTTATTCTTTCGCAGGAGCTGCTGGTAAGCAAAATTAAGTTTGATGAGAGTATGAGAATGGATGAAGAAGCTCTTGATATAGATAAAGATGTTTTGTTTAAAAATTACCAGTGCAGCATTAAAAAGCTGGGTACGCTGACGAATATAGATTTTAAGCACATAGAAAAGTATGATACATTTAAAGCCACCCCGGGCGGTGAGGAATCAATGCTTATAGAAAACGAATCAGCAATTGCTGTGTGATCCCGTGAAACTTTATTGTTGAATTTCTTTTTGCCCATAATAAAAGCCCGGCTCATCACCGGGCATTTTTATGTTCTTTTTAACTTTCGTCGGTAATTCTCTTCTGCGCGCCGTATACGTCCATAAGTACGGAATCGTATTTATCGGCCGTAGCAAACAGTCGCTTGATAGTCTCAAGCCCGGTTTCGTATGTTAAGTACTGGTCAAAAATGAATGTCGAAAGTACCACATCCTGATTAAATACACTGAACATCATTTCTTCTAAATTATAATTTTCTCTTAGCAAAAATTCATACATCGGTCCTATATTTGCCTTTGGCAGCGAGCATAACATACTGTCACAAACGATAAAACCATCCTGGTTATAGTTAATGATTATCTTAGCAGAGCCTTCTTCGACTTCCCAGCTATAAGGACCTTTTCTAGCAAGCTTAACATCCTTGCCAAGCTGTTCCAGTATTGTCTCAATTATTGCTGCTGCGCCTGTTGGCTTGTATTCAGTGTCTTTTTTCAGCGCGGGGAATTCAATTTTTGTGCCGCAATTGGGACAGTATTCGCCGTCAATATTATCTTCCATTACTAAGAAACCGCAGCTCGGGCATTTAAGAGCGTACTTGCCGAAATGATCTTTATATTCTGCAAGGTCTTCTTCCAGGTACTCAACCGGCAGGGCAAACCCAAGATTATCGCCTCCTGCAATAATGAAAGTATTAACGCCTACAATATCTCCGCTTGAATTCACCAGTGGGCCGCCGCTGTTGCCCGGGTTTATTGCGGCATCAATCTGTATATAATTGATTCCGCGCTGCAGCCTTTTTGATTTTGATACAATTCCTTCTGTAGCAGTATAGTTCAGCCCGTACGGGTGGCCAATGGCTATGACAGAGTCGCCTTCTTTTACATCAAGCCCCGG
>JAPUEV010000007.1 GCA_027492415.1 Ignavibacteria bacterium | reverse complement strand
TATATTTGTATTCGAAAAAACTTTATTCAGGTCTAAGTTACCGCCTATTATCCATCCCGTTTTTGTTTGGATTGAATATTCATTAACAGCCTGCTTTAACTCCTCAGCAGAATTTATCTTGGAGCAATCCAGCCTTTTAAGCATAAGCGAGCCATACACAAGGTGCAGGTGGCCATCAATCAGACCCGGCAGCACAAGCCTGCCGCCAAGATCTGTTACATTATGATAATTATTTTTATGGGATTGTGCTTCTTTGTTTGAACCAGAAAAATCGATATGCCCGTTATTAACACCAAAGCTTTCTGTAAAGCTGCCATCAGGCTGCCATACTTTTGCGTTTACAAAGAGGTTTGATGCCATTACAGAACTTTTGGTTTATTTCTCATCTTTAAGGTCCCGGGTCATTAGTTTTTCTGTTGCCTTGTGAGGTTCTTTGCCTAGGAAAAGTACTTTATAAACCTGTTCAATGATGGGAAGCTCAACCCCAAGCTTTTTTGCCAGCTCATGGGTTGATTCCGTTGTAGCAACGCCTTCTGCCACCATTTTCATTTCAGAAAGTACCTGCTTAAGCTTCTTTCCTTTGCCAACCTCTTCACCCACAAAACGGTTACGGGAGTGTTTGCTCATACAGGTCACAATAAGATCGCCGATTCCTGAGAGTCCCATAAAAGTGCTCTCATGCGCCCCAAGCTTCATCCCTAGCCTGGTTATTTCCCGTATGCCGCGGGTCATAATTGCGGCTTTTGTGTTATCGCCAAACCCTGCTCCATCAGCAATACCTGCTGCGATGGCAATAACATTCTTTAATGCGCCGCCAAGCTCAACACCCGGTACGTCACTTGAGCGGTAAACCCTGAAATGTTTGTTAGAAAATGCTTTCTGCACTGTCTCAGCGTTCTTTTCATCATAGCCGGCTGCAACTACAGCAGTAGGCAGATTCTTTGCAACTTCTTCTGCGTGGCTGGGACCGGAGAGTACAACTATATTTTTTTTGTGAATATGAGTAAAAGTATCGCTGAATATCTGTGATACCGTCATAAGGCTGTGATTTTCGATTCCCTTGGATACACTTAATATTATCCGGTTAGTAAAATCTATTTCTTTGATGTTTTCAATAACGCTGCGGATGAATTGTGTAGGTGTAGCAACTACAATAAGGTCACTATCTTTTACAGCATCCGTGATATTGCTGGATATCTGAATTTTTTCAGGTATTTTTACTTTTGGCAGGTAATAGAAATTTTCGCGGTATTCATGGAGGGTGTGGGCATATTCTTTGTCATATTCCCATAAAGTGACCTTGTGCCTGTTGTTATGCAGGATAATTCCGAGCGCGGTACCCCATCCGCCTGAGCCGAGTATGCATATATTCATATATGCAATTTATCTATAATTTTTAATTTATAAAATGTTATAAATATATCGGGATGATTCCGGGTTTAAACAGCCCTTTTAACTGAAGAACTATCCAGGCTTGTTATCTTTGATTCAAGCCACAATTTGGAATTGATGAGTCTGCATTTGTTCAGCTTAACGGCCAGACCGGATAGATCGGTCTTTGAGTTTGAATTATGATAGTTGACAAGCTTAATAACAAACTTACATAAATTATCATACCCGGTTTTTTTATCTTCACTTACCATTGAATTTTCTTTCAGGTACTTGCTGAATGCCCGGGCAGCATTCAATGCGGCTTCATGCTCTCCAAGCTCGTAATAGATCATAATATACATGCTGCGTATATCCAGATGGTAAGAGAATTCTTCAAGCCTTATTTTGCTGAGCCATTTTAGCGCGTCTTCGCAGTTACCCTGCTCAAAATTAAGGTATGCGTAGCTGAAGTTAAGTATCTCAGCCTTTCTGGCTGGGTGTATCTGCCTGCCGTAATCTTCAATGAATTCACCAAGCCACCTAAGCTCTTTCATTTTGGCTGCCTGTATGAGGATATTCCTGTAAAGATCTACCGGCATATATTTGCTTGCTTCTGTCTGGTAATATTTATCAGTTAGCATTTTTTTGTAAATATCAAAAAGCTCATATTCAAATCTCATATCACCTGGCTGAACTGTGTTCCTTTTAAGTATACAGTAACTGCTTAATTTTGCAAACAGAAAATGTTTATCAGTTATGCCGAACTTATCAAGATTATTTAAAACAGATTCCTTCAGCTGGAAATAATATTCATCATTATCAAAATAAAGGTATGCCCGCAGTGAATTAATATATGCCTGAACAATTTCAATCCCCGATAAGGAATGTTTGTTCATGAATATTGCGAGCCGTTCAAAATCAAACAGCTCCAGGAACTGCGTTATGAACTTTTTATTCTGCTTGATATTAAATGAATGCGAGTAGCTTAGCAGTGTATCATTATGCTTGATCGATTCAAGCATGAAATAACTGATAAAATATGTAATACCGTTTATCAGCTTGCCTGCTTCTGTTTCAACAAAGCTTTTCTTATCAATTTTATCATTTATCATCCCGAAGTAGAACTTTTCTGTTTCCAGCTTGAATTTGTTTAGGCAGGCATCAGCATCAATGTATTTCACGGAATCCAGGATCTTCTCGGCTTCCCTGATAGTAATTGCATGCATTCTTTCAGAACCCCGTATTGCAAGCTCTTCAATAGTAAAAATTTTTGATTCAGCTTCTTTGCGGTCAATATACTGCTGCCTTATAAACTTGGAGATAAGCTGCTGAAGGTCATACAACAGGCTTCGCATGGTCATTTCATTGTAAGGCAGCTCAGGTGATATTTTAAGGTGTAAATTTTCCTTGGTGAGCTTTGGGCTTTCATAGTTAGGGTGATATTTGGAAATAATATCAAATAATTTAACCACTTTGGTGCTTCGGTTAAAGTACGGAGATAAAATGAATCTTCTAAGTGATCTTATTTCATCTCTGGTAAGGGATTCCAGTAATTCTATAAAAGCGTAATCCAGCATTTTTTGTATTTTCTTATATGTAAATATAAGCAACTCAAAATTGGTATACAATAGCAGAAAAAGCTAAAATATACCCTAAAATCGTTATAAAAGCGTAAAAACAACGGTATATAATTATAAAAATAAGCAACTCTAGGGCTAAAAAGTGTTGGCACACCTTGTTTTAAAAAGTTATGTTTGAACAGATAAGAAATTAAACAATTACAAAATAACAAAAACCTTTAAGAAAGAATAAAAATGAAAAAGATATTTTTAACACTCGCAATCACCCTTAGCTTAGTATCAGGATTCAATACCTTAAAAGCAGATGGTAACCCTAATCAGCTTACATCAAGCCAGCAGGGAAGCACAAAAATATATATTAAAGTTTATGAAGACGGAGCAATCTGGGTATACGTTTATGAGTCAGATGGTACATATATCGGTAAATTCATAGAAAATCAATAACATTATAACATAAAAATTGTCAAAAATTAAATTCAGCATAGATAAGCCCGGAACTGTAACCCTGGAAATATATAATCTAATAGGGATAAAAATAGACGAGCTGCCGGCGGGACACCTTGGAGCGGGGGATCACACTGTGTTCTGGAAGCCAAAATACAATCTTTCGGGCAGTGTGCTGAATTACAGGATAGAGCTGAACAAGCAGGTCATAAAGGAAAATATGTTCATAGTCAGGTAATAAAAGTATTCAGTAATTCCGATAAATCGGATGCACCCGAAATAAGGCCTAGCATGTAAGTATCCTTTATGATAAATAAAAAAAGAGCAATAAATTAAAATTTATTGCTCTTTTTAGTAAATAAAAAATTATTTCTTCTTCCGTTTAAACGGCGCGTCAATTTGAATCCAGCGTACCTTCCACCATTTTTCAAACCTGTTCTCTTCGCCGTACATCAGCCTCTTAATATTAGCCCTGTGGTTATAGGTTAAAAATATGCACACTGCAAGACTGAAGTAAATCAGAGTATGATACCCGTCTATTTCAACGCCAAATACATTTTCCCTGATAAACATTGCGCTTGGGAAGGAATACGCAGCAATTATGGAGCCGAGTGAAACATAACCTGAAAATGTTAATACAAGTATAAATATTCCGATAGCAATTGTTGCGTCGATCGGCGCTAGGCTAAGAAGCATTCCGGCAGTGGTATTTATACCCTTACCGCCTTTAAAGCCTGCAAATATTGTCCATACATGACCTATTATTGCCGATATACCCGCAATTAACTGAACAATCGTGATATCCTGGAATGGTGTGCGGTTTTCAAACGGCAGGTTACCATAGAATAACTTGGATATTAACAGAGTTGCTATGAATCCTTTTGCAATATCAACAAGCTGTACAAGAACGCCGATTTTCCAGCCAAGCACGCGGAAGGCATTTGTG
>JAPUEV010000006.1 GCA_027492415.1 Ignavibacteria bacterium | reverse complement strand
TCGGGTCATTACTGTTAACATTAATAGTAGTGCTGTTCATCCAGTCGTTTTTTATCCAGGGATACAGTACACCAACAGGCTCGATGCTAAACACAATATTAATTGGCGATAAAATGTTCTTCAACCAGTTTTTGTATGGCGGCTCAACGCCAAGGAACATTCCATTCACAGAAATAAGGCTTCCGTACATTCAGCTTCCGGCTATACGTGACCCGATGCGCGGTGACATTGTGAATTTTGAGTTCCCCGGTAACCGCGAAGAAGTTGTACCATCATCAAATGTGCAGTATTTAAAACGCTGCGTTGGCGAACCCGGCGATAAGATCGAAATAATTAACCAGGTGCTTTATGTGAACGGTGAAAAATTCCCATGGCCAGAGGCAGGTATTTTAGGACCCAAGCCAACGCCAAAGAATGTGGTAAACCCGATGATATTCCCAAAAGGGAAACCGTGGAATGAAGATAATTACGGTCCGTTAATGATACCAAAAAAAGGCGATGTAGTAAACCTGACCAAAGAAAATTATGCCGAGTGGGATACCTTCATTAAGCGTGAAGGGCATAAAATTGAGATGAAGGGTGACGGGAAGATATTTGTTGACGGCAATGAGACCACAAAGTATAATGTTGAGCATAATTATTATTTTATGATGGGTGATAACCGCAATAACTCGCTCGATAGCCGGTTCTGGGGATTTGTAAAGCGCGAAGCAATTGTAGGCAAGGCATGGTTCACATACTTTTCATGGAATTCAGAAATTCCCTTTGGTGATTTCGGAAGGCTTGTTGGTTCTATCCGCTGGGATAGGATCGGTAAATCAATAAAATAAGTTGTTGATCTCACCCCCACCCCCTCTCCTAAAAGGAGAGGGGAGCAATATAATAAATTAAATAATGGCAGGAATTTACCTACATATCCCCTTTTGTGATACCAAATGCATATACTGTGACTTCTACTCAATTACAAATCATACCAAAAAGACTGAATTCTTAGCCGCAATTAAGAAGGAAATTATACATTACTCCACAAAGCTATCGGATAGAAAATTTGATTCAGTTTTTTTCGGTGGCGGCACACCCTCACTTTTAAATTACAATGAGTTCGATGAGATATTCAAAGTATTATATGATAATTATGATATTTCGCCTGGTGCTGAAATAACAATTGAGTCAAATCCCGGTACACTAAATATAGATAAGTTAAGGGAATTCAAAAATCTGCCTATAAACAGGATCAGCTTTGGTGTACAGTCGTTTATAGATGAAGAGCTGCAGTTTCTAACCAGGATACATTCTGCTAAGCAGGCAAAGGAATCGATACTTGCAGCAAAGGAAACGGGTTTTGATAATGTTAATCTTGATATGATATTTGCGCTGCCAAATCAGACTTTGGATAGCTGGAAATACAACCTTGAAGAAGCGGTAAAGCTGGATACAAAGCATATTTCGGCTTACTCGCTAATATTTGAAAAAGGCACCATGCTCTACAGTATGCGTGATAAAGGGCAGGTGCAGAATGCGGATATTGAGCTTGAGCAGGAAATGTATGAGTATACTATGCAGTATTTAAGTGATTCAGGCTACAGGCAGTATGAGATATCCAATTACGCAAAACCGGGGTATGAATGCCGTCACAACCTAAAGTACTGGACTCTTGAGGAGTATATAGCATTCGGTCCTTCAGCTTCATCATACATCGGCAATAACAGGTGGACGAATATCAAAAATATCGGCAGGTATATAGATCTGGTTGAATCAGGCAAGCCGGCTTATGATTTCATTGAAACGATTGATAATGAAACATCCATTACCGAGCATATCATGCTGGGGTTAAGGAGTATTGGCGTGAATTTCAGTGATTTCAGGAACAGGCATAACATCGATTTTGAATCAGCATATAAATCCCCTATCAATACACTAATCACAAACGGTTACGCAGTAAAAGACGAGAACAGTATCTCACTCACACGCAAAGGCTATGCAATGTGTGATGAGATTGTGGCAACGTTATTCTGAGAGAAAACTGTTATTCAGATTTTTTTTGCGAGCGAAAAGCGCTACGCCTTTAGGAAGCAATCTTAAGCTCAAAGAATAGATTGCTTCGTCACTCTGTTCCTCGCAAAAAACCTTAATAGACGACCCACCGGGTCGTCTCTACAAGTCATTAAAAACAATAAAAAAAGGGTGACATATAGCCACCCTTAAGTATAAATATTAATATTAAATTTTAATTTTCCTGGATCGATTCCGGCTCAATTTTTTCCGGAAGCTTGCTTTGAGAGATATCAACAAACACCAGCTCATCAGCTCCGTCTTTGTATGATACCATTACATGCGAGCCATCCTTGAATGAGCCCTTCAGCACTTCCTCAGATACAGGGTCTTCTACATATTTCTGTATTGCCCTTCTCAGCGGCCTTGCGCCGTATTTAGGATCGTAGCCTTTTTCTGAAAGGAATGTCTTGGCTGCATCGTCAAATTCAAACGTAATGCCAAGTGACTGTATCCTCTTAAGCAACTGTCTTGTGGATATATCTATTATCTTGAATATATCCTCCTTTGAAAGCTGTTTGAATGTTATCAGGTCATCTATCCTGTTAATGAATTCAGGACTGAATACCCTGCGTACTGATTCTTCGATCTGAAGCTTCATCTTATCATGCTTATCTGTCTGGTTGGGATCGCCAAAGCCCATACCGCCAATAGATTTGATCTCCTTGGTACCGATATTTGATGTCATTATCATTATGGTATTCTTGAAATCAACTTTACGGCCTAGGCTATCGGTTAACATACCTTCATCAAGCACCTGCAGCAGTATGTTAAAGATATCCGGGTGCGCTTTTTCAATTTCATCAAGCAGCACAACTGAATACGGCTTGCGCCTTACTTTTTCTGTAAGCTGACCGCCTTCTTCATATCCAACGTAGCCCGGAGGCGCGCCGACAAGGCGTGATACATTGAATTTCTCCATGTATTCACTCATATCAATTCTTATAAGATTCTCTTCACTATCAAAAAGGAACCTTGAAAGCACTTTAGCCATTTCAGTTTTACCTACACCTGTTGGTCCGGTAAAAATGAATGAACCTATCGGCCTGTTGGGATCTTTAAGCCCTGCTCTTGTTCTGCGTATAGCCTTTGATAGCTTTATTATCGCTTCATCCTGTCCTATTATAAACTTCTTCAGCTCATCTTCCATCTTAACCAGCTTATCGCTTTCTGACTGCGCTACGCGGTTAACCGGAATGCTTGTCATCATGGATACAACATCTGCGACATTTTCTTCAGTTACTTCGTGTACAATGCTCTGTGATTTAACTTCCCAGTCAAGCTTAGCTTCTTCAAGCTCGTTGAGCAGGCGTTTTTCTTCATCACGCAGCCTTGCAGCTTCTTCAAAGTTCTGGTTCTTTACAACCTGGTTCTTCTTTGATTTAATATTTGCAATATCATTTTCAAGCGCAACAATATTTTCTGGCACAACTATATTTGCCAGATGAACCCTGGAACCGGCTTCATCCATTACGTCAATTGCCTTATCGGGCAGGTAACGGTCAGTGATATACCTTGAGCTTAATTTTACAGCTGATTCAATTGCTTTTTCAGTATACTTTACATTGTGATGCTCTTCATATTTATGCTTGATGTTAGTAAGTATCTGCATAGTTTCTTCCTCAGTTGTGGGGTCAACTATGATCTTCTGGAAACGGCGGTCTAAAGCTCCGTCCTTTTCTATATACTGTCTGTATTCATCAAGTGTAGTTGCGCCGATGCACTGGAGGTCACCCCTTGCAAGTGCGGGCTTGAATATATTAGAAGCGTCAAGTGAGCCTGAAGCTCCGCCTGCGCCTACTATTGTATGCAGCTCATCTATGAAAAGGATAACATCCTTAGCTTTTTCAAGCTCATTCATAACGGCTTTCATACGCTCTTCAAACTGGCCGCGGTATTTTGTGCCGGCAACAAGCGATGCAAGATCAAGCGTAACAACGCGCTTATCATGCAGAACGCGTGATACTTTTTTCTGAACTATCCTTATTGCAAGTCCTTCTGCAATTGCGGTTTTACCTACGCCGGGCTCGCCAATTAAGACAGGATTATTCTTTTTCCTGCGGCTTAATACCTGTGCAACACGCTCAATTTCTTTTTCCCTGCCGACAATCGGATCAAGCTTATCATCCATAGCAAGCTTTGTGAGGTCACGCCCGAAATTATCAAGAACAGGTGTCTTTGTTCTTTCAGGTTTCTTTTCAGCCGCGGGTGTTTTCTGCTGCTGAGGTGATGTCTTTCCGCTCAGTATGCCTGAGAGCTCTGCTTTAACTAATTCATATGTGATGCCGAACTGCT
>JAPUEV010000005.1:2377-4387 GCA_027492415.1 Ignavibacteria bacterium | reverse complement strand
CCGCTTGAAAAATTTATACCGCGCAAGCCCCAAGGATTTATTGTTGTGTAGGATGAGGTATTAAAATCATCATCAAAAATAAACGGATTATATAGTGATGCCTGGTCAAGTATCGTCAGCACTTCGTTTGCATCACCGCCGCGGACTGTGATACGGCTGCCTTCATCAACCTGGTTAGAGCCGGGGAAAGTTGTAATGGCGCGGAAAAGGTCACCATCACTGCCCGGTATCCTGACAATTTCCAATGGTGTAATTGTTACCTGTGAGTTCTGCCCTGAAGTATATGAGCTTGCTGTAACAATAATTTCATCGGTCTGTACTTCAGCCTTCTTTAACTGAATGTTCAGCTCAATTGATTTGCCTGCTTCAATCACAACTGTCTGCCTTTTTTCGTTGTAATCAATGTATGTAAATAACAGGTTCTGTGAGCCGGTCTTTGATGTTTCAAATTCATAGTACCCGGTTGAATCAGTCGTCGCGCCGTCGATTGTTCCTTCTATCACAACGTTGGCGCCGTTCAAAGGCAGGCTGCCTTCACCTGTAATTTTTCCTGATATCTTTGCATCCTGGCTGTATGTTACCGCAGTTACCAGTAATAACAGAATTGTAAAAACTTTTTTCATTGCTGCTCCTGAGAATTATATGATTATTAATTTTTATTTATCAGTTTATTGTATTCTTTTTCGGTAAGTGATTCCTTGTAGCCGGAATATGCGCCTATGTAGCTGAATGCAAGTCCGACGCCCCAGCCCAGCGAAACAAATGCCGGCCATGGGAATGAAAAATCACCGTGCCTGTAGGAATTAAAAAGCCAGAATCCCCAAAGAAATGCGTTTATAACCAAATAAGTTAAAAGATATTTCTTGAATTCAGCTCTTTTTTTGGCAAGTTTCCAGAGTTTTTCATCTTTTTGCTGCCCGTTTGATATGTTATTTGTCTCCATGTATATTTTATTTTAATTTTAGATTACGAAAGTTCTGTTTTATTAATTTTCATCTCCAAATGCTTTTTTGTGCTGCTTTTTCCTGATATTATAGAATATCATTATAGCCGGTCCTATCAGAAAGTACAGAAAGCCGCTCATCCCCGCTTTGTTTTCGGGCAGCATCAATGAAGCCGCAACTGTCATTAACGGAATAACTACATTGATACAGTACAGGTACATCTTTGTACGGGTTTTGAAAACTTCTTTTTCATCCAGCCCAAGCTCTTCACTTTTCTTTGAAGCATGCCAGTACATCAGCACGAACATCAGGTAAATGGATGCAAATCCAATGCCGTAAATTATCATTAATGCTGGCAATTGTTCAGCTGTAATAATTACCTTAGAGCCTTCATGCTGCACGGGTCCGATTGTAAGCAGTATCCTGAAGAGGAATTTTAAAGGGTAAACATAGAACAGTACCAGGAACAATAACGCGGCATTTACAACAATTGTGAACATATCCTGCATGCCATACCTGCGGAAATAAACGAACTGTGTGTACCAAATCTGGAAAAGCAGCGTGAAGCTGACGGCAAATGCCAGGAAGCCGCTCATAGTATGCAAAAGCTCATCAAATGTTTCAGGCACTTCCAGCGAGACTATAAGAAGTGTTACTGCAAAAGCGAAAACCGCATCACTGAATGCTTCAATTCTCAGCACTTCATGTGAGCGCCAATTGAACCTGCGCTGCGCTTTTTCCGAGCTCTTATCTATTAATTTTTTCCTGAACATTCTCTAATATGTTTATTCCTGTTTATATAATTTTTTGAATACTATTCGATACTAGTTAATTATTAATTGCTTATTACTCATTGTTCATTCATTGTTCATTCATTGTTCATTGTTCATTGCTCATTGTTCATTGTTGAGCTTTACGAAGTAAAGCGAAATCTGCCAACGGCAGACTATTTGTTATTTGTCTTAATGATGCTTTCGAGTTTTTTAATATAATCCTCAAAAGCTTTTCTGCCTGTTTCTGTTATTTTATATCTTGTGACCGGTTTTCTTTCCACAAATTCTTTTTT
>JAPUEV010000005.1:1202-2277 GCA_027492415.1 Ignavibacteria bacterium | reverse complement strand
CCCCAGTAAATGTAATGCCAGCCATTTTCAACAACAGCTTTTCTGCTGTCTTCCATTAATTGTTTTATGACAGAAATTTCTTCTTCTGCTTTTGTTCTGATATTTGTGTTCAATTCACTCATAAACAGGTTCCTTAAATTAACAAAATTTGCTTTTTTTCTTCTACCCATGGTACCCAGGCAGAGGCGGCAAGCATAATTGCCATAAATAAAAGTGAGTGGATACCCGGCATAAAAAAGAAAAATATACTTCCGGCCCACCATAGGTCTGCTAAAATTTTGAATGACTTAAGCTGCTGAATAACACTTAGAACGTAAAAAGACATACCAAGTATCATTGCGTTCATAGAAACTATTACGAATGGCTCAAATGCATTTGCGACTAGTGAAGCAAAAGCAAACATAATGTTTGCGATACCTGTTGCTATTCCAATTACAGCAAGTATCCTGCCGGCAAAAGTTTTTACTTTAAGCTTACTGCTTTCTTTTTTAGCAAGCCTTATCGAATACAATGTTCCGAAGACAGAGACCCCCGCCCAAAGCAGCCCGGAATAGTTCAAGCCAATACCGGTAACAGCCATTAAATAATTTACAAGTACAGTTGCAGCCGTTAATGTAAACCAGAATAAGCCTTGTGAGCTTTTATCATAAACTGCGCTGCGGCTGTCTTCCATGATCTTTTTTATAACCGAAATTTCAAGTTCTGCCTGCTGAGTATCCATATTTAAGCTGCTTTAATTTCTATTTTCCATTTTTTATACATAATAAATCCGGGGAGTGCCTGCATAAAAAGCAGCATCAATGCAAACATAAGCAATGTATGAGGTGAGCGCCAAAAGAACATAACCAATGCGCCCGTCCACCAACCAATGCTAAGGTAACGGAATGATCTATCATTATATATCACTCCGCTTACAAAAAACGCAGCTGCCAGTACACATGCCATCAGCGGTGAAATTCCCAAACCCTTCACTAAGCCTGAATATGACCCGACAAAGCCTATTATTGTCATTGTTATACCCGCGGAGCCCCATATAGCCGCAGATACTTTGCCTGCAAATGTAACAGCTTTGCGG
>JAPUEV010000005.1:0-1102 GCA_027492415.1 Ignavibacteria bacterium | reverse complement strand
TTATTATTCCCATTTAAAGAATTTTATAGCGAAGGCGTATACTACAACTCCCCATGCGGTTAGTATCAGCAGTTCTTTTGGTAATGTAAAAACTGTAGCCCCGTCAAAAGCTATTTTGCGAAGCGCATCATTTAAGTATGTCAACGGCAATGACCTGCTGATGGGCTGCAGCCATGCCGGGAATACATCGATCGAGAAAAATGTACCCGCAAGCAGGAATTGCGGCAGCGTTACAAGGTTAGCTATCGGGGGCACTGAGTTCAGATTTTTGGCAATAATTGAAACTAAAAATCCAAAGCCAAGGAAAACAACGAGTCCCAAAACAGATACTGCCATCATATTCAGGAAGGTCCAGAAGCCGTTTATAAGCGTGAAGCCGAAAAGAAAATGACCAAGCCCGATAATTATTACTGAGCCTGACATTGAAAATATCAGCCTGCTTAATGCCTCGCCTAAAACTATGTTATTGCGGTTTATCGGAGTGGCAAAGAAACGTTTTATTACCAGTGTTTCTCTTAAGGAGATAAATACAAAAGCAGTGCCAAAGACTCCCGCGCTTAAAATTGAAAAACCAAGCTGACCCGGTAAGATAAAATCGATGGTTTTAAACAGCCTGCCTTCAACATCTGTCTGCTTAATAACTGCAACAGGCGGCTGTTCTTTTAATAACTGCATGTTGAACCCGTTGAGCACCTGTGATGTAATTAGTTTTATAAGGCTGGATCTTTCAGGTTTTGCTTTGTTGGTTTTAATTTCAAGAACGTATTCAGGCAATGTTCCCTGCGGATTCTTAACAATTTTAAATATCGCGTCTATCTCGCCTTTTTCCAGCCTGGTATCAAGCGCATTATCAGTTTGATCCTGCTCTACCTTAAAATTTTCTACTGTTATCAGCTGCTGAAATAATGGGTTATTGTTATTGCTTGTGCTGTAGAATCCAATATCAAACCTTGCAGAACCGCCGCCGCCTATGAAGCCGAAGACTATGATGAATATAAGCGGAAAAAGTAATGTGAATATCACACTTGAAGGATTACGCACTATTGAACGCAGGCTGCCTTTTGTAATTGAAAGCGTTGCCCTTAGCTGGCTGTATTTTTTA
>JAPUEV010000004.1:1789-4389 GCA_027492415.1 Ignavibacteria bacterium | reverse complement strand
GATATATTCATCCTGCATAAAGAGCACTGGTCACTGCCAAAATTGATCTGCTCAGGCTCTGTGCTGCATGCAGCAGCAGTTAATAAAACTAAAAATAATAAATTAAACCACCTGGTTTTCATAGTTCTCTTTCTTTATTGTTTTGCCTGTAAAGGTGTTAGATTCATTGACAGGAATCCTGCTGTTTTTTTTATTGTACTTTGCTTCATAAAAATATACCATAACCGCCAGCAAGCCCGCACCAATTACTATGTATCCTCCTGTATCAGGATATGAATTTGCTGTAAAGTTGAGCAGCTGCCTGCTGCCTATTAACGGTGGCTGGTAGCTCATACCGGGAACAATTATTGCTGCTGTTGGATCTAAATTATGGCCGTAATCATACTCCCACATATAAAAATCAATTCCGCCGGCTGCACCCGCAATAATAAATACTGCTACCCATACTGCAAGCAGTCTTTTCTTTCCGGCTAAGCCTGTAATAACACCCATTGCTATGAGAGCGCCAAGTACAAACGGCATGATAGTTAACTCTTTTATGGAATCAGGCTCAATTTTTTTCATACCTATGTAATGATTAAGGCCGTTAACTGTGTTAAGGTCACCTGAGATTTTATTTATCCATATTTTCATTCCCAGGCCTTCGGGGTACTGCGGCGCTTCAAGATCAATGGTCCATATTGGTGTAAGAAAAGCGGCTATCATGGCAAGTGATGATGCAGTTATTAATATTCTGGTTAGTTTTTTCATTTTCTTTTCCTCCCTCCCGTTTCCCCCTCTTCTTTTCAGGGAAGAGGGAGTCGGGGGTGAGGTCATAAATTTACTTTGTTCCTGTTGAAAACTTTATCTGTGTATTGGCATCCTTTGGCTGAACCCGGATGTATCCCTGCATTTCCTGGTGAAGCGCGCTGCAGAAATCAGTGCAGTAGAAAGGATACACTGTTGCAGTTTTCGGTTCCCAGGTTATTGTCTGTGTTTCACCGGGCATTATCAGCATCTCTGAAGTATTGTTGCCTTTTACAGCAAAGCCATGCGGGATATCCCAGTCCTGCTCCATATTTGTTACATGGAAGAAGACCTTATCTCCTACTTTTACTCCTTCAATATTATCCGGGGTAAAGTGTGATCTCATCATTCCGATATATACATGAACTTCGCTGCCGTTACGCTCAGCTCTTCCGTCATTCACAGATTTTATTGCGTAAGGATTTTTATTTTCATCAAGCTTGAATATCTTAACTGAATTTTTCATAATTAGATCTGCAGGAATACCCTGTGCATAATGAGGCTCGCCTATTGTAGGAAAGTCAAGCAGAAGCTTCATCTTTTCGCCTGATATATCATATAGCTGCGCCGATTGCGTCAGCTCGGGGCCGGTTGGTAAAAATCTATCCTTGGTTATTTTGTTCATAACAACAAGATATTTTCCCCATGGTTTTTTGCTGTCGCCGCCCGGTATCATAATGTGGCCAACTGAGTAAAAAGAAGGAGCCCTGTCAATTACTTCAAGCTTTTTTATATCCCATTTTACAACTTCGCTGCTTACAAACATAGATGTATATGCAAAGCCTTTATCATCAAACTCTGTATGTAAAGGGCCAAGTCCCGGTTTCTGTACCTCGCCGTATAAAGCTGATTCATATTTTATTACAGGTATTCCGGTTACATCACCGTCAAACTCCTTGTTTTCAATTGCCTTCAGCATTTTTGAAAATGAAAAAACGGGGATGACAGTGGCAAGCTTTCCGCCGCCAACAATGTATTCGCCGCTTGGGTCAACATCTGCGCCATGCGGTGATTTTGGACATGGAATAAAATAAATCATACCCGGGCAGTCTTTCGGGTCAAGCATTTTTACTGTTTTAAGTACTTCGCTTTTTGCCGAGTGAGTTCCTTCGTCATATACATTATGATAAAATTCCGAAGGTGTTTCTTTTGCTTTACCCTGGTTAACATATTCTTCGGCTTTTTTCCAGTTAACCGCCATTATGAAATCCTTATCCTTCTGGCTGGCATTAACTTCAAGCAAAGTATATGCCTGCTCTGTGTTATAGCATGAAAAAAAGAACCAGTCATGTGAGGGACCCTTGCCTGCATGGCTAAGATCAAAATCAAACGGCGGGGTCAATATCTGGAACTCTACATTCATATTGCCGCTCTCAGGGTTCACTTTTACAAAGCTGACTGTACCGTTGAACTTCTCTTTATATGAATCTATGGGTACGTCAAGCTCCTTCATCGGGATGCTGAACCTTGTTCCGCATACTACATATTCTGAATTTTCTGTTGTGAATGGAGATGAATGGTTGCCTGCGCTGTTTGGTATTTCAAGTATTTCGGAAGTGCGGAATGTTTTAAGGTCAATCCTTGCAAGTCTTGGTGTATTGTTTCCGTTCAAAAAGATCCACTTGCCGTTTGGCACGCCGTCTGTCATAGAAAGCTCTGAGTGGTGAGAGTCATCCCACGGTATAAATCCGTGTGAGGTCATGAGCATGGGCTTTGTTTCTTCTGTGTAGCCCCAGCCTTTTTCGGGGTCGACCGAAAACACGGGAATTACCCTGAAAAGCCTGCCTGAGGGCAGCCCGTATACTGCAAGCTGC
>JAPUEV010000004.1:0-1766 GCA_027492415.1 Ignavibacteria bacterium | reverse complement strand
TGAGTAGAACTCATCATATTTTCCCGGGGGTACATATACTTTATTTGCGGCATCATCGCTAAGGTTCATTGTTGTAGTGCCTTCTTTTTTTCCGCATCCTGCGAGCACAATAATCGATACCGATATTGCTATTATCAATGCTGCCGTGATAGGCGGTAATATGGATGATGAAAGAATGGCTGATATTGTTTCTTTTAAGAAATTCCCTGTTTTGAATTTCATTTTATTATTCTCCTTAAGTAATTGTGACAAATTTTATTTATGCTTTTCATTATTCTTTAGGTGTTACTTTGCCCTCATCAACTGCGCGGAAATATTCAAGTAAAGCCCTTGCATCATCCTGTGTTACATCCTGGTATGTCATTTGTATCAGGTACTGGGCAAACAGCTCTTTTGAAACTTTATCTTTCTGTGTCATCTCTAAGGGATTTAATATCTGGTTCATGATCCATTCAGGTCTTCTTCTCTTTGTTACATCTTTCAACGGGGGTCCAACAAGCCTGGTGCCGAATTTATGGCAGGCTATGCATTTAACTGAAAATATCTGCTCACCTTTTGAATACAGGTTCGCATCTACCGGTGCAAGCTTAAGTTCCTCTTTAACGGGTCCAACACCAAGCTCTTCACCTTTTCCGCAGCCATTTAAAGATACTGCCGATATCAATACTGCCAATAAGATCATCAATACTGTTTTAAAATGTTTCATTGCTGTATATGCCTTTCGATATAATATTTTATAATGTTGAGTAAATTCTGTTTAACTTTTCTTCCATTACTTTTGCCTTGGGGAAAAGTATGTTATTTTCAAGGTGAACGTGTACATGAAGATCGTCTTCAAATTCCCTGAGCTCGCTGTACAGCACCCTGAAAGTTGCGCATGCGTCCTTAGGCGGCTGGTAACCGTTGCTAAGCTTGTTTATTTCTTTGGTTAAAAGACCCGCGTTATCATGTTCTGATTCCATTACTCTAATCGGGTTTTCAACTGAGCCGAAAGGCGGCACGGGAAGCTCAAGTGTGTTCTTAAGGGCTATACTCATTTTTTTTATGTAAGGGAATAACATTTTCTCTTCTTTGCCCATGTGATCTGTCAATTCACTTTTAAGCTCATTAAAAATTGATTCGATCTTTGCGACTTCAGGGTGTCTTTCTCCGTGTGCTGAAACTACCTTCTGCAGATGATGATCAATTGTTGATATTGCGTTAATTACATATGAATGGTGATTGTTTACTATGTAATCAGCCAGGAAATCGGCTTCCCATTTATCATAATGAATTACATTTTGGTTTATTGTATTCATGTTATCAAGCTCTGAAAGTAAATTTTCAGGGTTAAGTCCTTTTTCTGAGCAGGCTGTCTCAATGGTCTTCTTTCCGCCGCAGCAGAAATCCAGCCCGTAATTTTCAAATATCTTTGCTGCATGAAAATTCTCTGCAACAACTTCGCCTATTTTTCTGTCTTTCTGTATCATTAAATTAAAGCTCCTTTTTCTGATTAAATTGTTTTTTTCTTTCTGTAACAAATTTACCAAACGGATACGACTAACCCTTTGACTTAAGTCAATATATAATTATATTTTTCAAACTACTGATAATATTAAATATAAGGGAGTATTTTTAGAGATATTTAAAATAAAAAAAGCACAAACAAAACTGTCTGTGCTTTACTATTAAAATTGCCGGAATAAAAAGTATTTTAAGAAGCTGACTCCTTAAGCTTTTCCATATCACAAATATTTATCACTTTTCCGTCAACTGTGATCATTTCT
>JAPUEV010000003.1 GCA_027492415.1 Ignavibacteria bacterium | reverse complement strand
AAAGAAAGCAAGCCTCTTTAAGTATGGAGCTGTTTCCTTCTTCTCTACAAAAACTCTTTTCACTATTCCGTGAATTATCAGGTGATCGTGGAAACCGCTAATACCGTGTACCGCATAAGTAACAATTACATTTGGCTTTAAGCGTTCAATTTCATCTTTAACAACTTTTTCTATATCCCTCGGGTCCATTTCTTTCAATCCGCTGTCGGGCAGGGCAAGCACTGTCATTCCGCTTAAGTTCAGAACTTTCTCCACATCAAGCATTTCCTTATACCGCACTTCACCCATTTCTTCAACCGAATATCCGTATTTATGCCTCTGCTTTGTGGCACCGCCTTTTGTAAGTGTAAGCAGGTATACATCGTGTCCATCCCTGCGCTGCTTTGACATTAAATGCGCGGGACCAAATGACTCATCATCAGGATGAGGAAAGATATAAAGTATTTTCATTTTTTGTTAATTGATTATTTATTTAAAATTATTTCCATGTGATTTTCTGCTCTAACGGAATAACCCTTTTACCTTCGTAGCTCATATCTGTATAACCGAGATATATCAAACCCATTACAATATCATCCATGTTAAGTCCAAGGTGTTCCTTCATCGTGTCAGTATGCGTCATTCCGCCGGTTGACCAAAAGCTTGCAATGCCAAGCGATGTTGCCGCAATTAGTATATTTTCAATTGCTGCAGCAGAGGCTGATATTTCCTCAATATCAGGTACGCGCTTTTCAGCATCGCGCTTCATAACACATATTACAAGGTGAGATAAATTATTGCCGTTGGCAAGTATCTTCTCATATTTTTCATTCTTAAACTTTTCTTCAGGTGTGTTCTTTCTGTATAGCTCTGCGTGATCAGATACGAACTTCCTGGCTTTTTCACCGGGGTATACTATGAATCTCCACGGTTCCGTATGCTTATGGGTCGGGGCCCAGTCAGCAAGCTCAAGCAATTGCCTTACCTGCTCATCGGGAATTATATTGCCGTTCATTTTTGAAGGCTTGACTGTCCTTCTTTTCCTGATAACTTCTGAAATTATTTCGAAATTGTTTTTCATGTATTAATTATTTATATATTGCTGAAATTTATTGTGCAATTTCATAATTTTACTTCAGTAAGTCAATTGATGAAAGCAGATTTTTGTTTATTTTTATTTATTTATTGAAGGGCAGGGAAGTGTATCCCTGCCGCTCAGTATTATTAATATATTTACATCTTCATCGGAATTTCCATTAACAGCAGCTCAGAATCCTCGATGGCCGTAATTTCAACCTCGCTTACATCTTCAATTCCCAATCCGTCACGTTTGCTTAAATTATCGCCAGCTGCACTTATCGAGCCTTCAAGCACGAATATATACACACCATTTCCTTTTTGCTTTATATCATATTTAACATTTTTGCCTTTATCAAGGTTTACCAGTGAAAAATAAGCATCCTGGTTTATCCAAAGAGCGTCTCCAGATTTCTCAGGTGATACTACAAGCTGGAATTTATTCTTTCGCTCAGCCGCATCATATGTTTTCTGGTCATACCTTGGCTCAATATCACGCTCTTTGGGGAAGATCCATATCTGCAGGAAGTTCACTTCATCTTTTTTGGATGCATTATACTCACTGTGATATAACCCTGAGCCTGCTGACATTATCTGTACATCACCTGTATTTATAACGTGTTCGCTGCCTGTTGAATCTTTATGCGCAAGCGCTCCTTTTAAAGGGATGGAAATAATTTCCATATTATCATGCGGGTGAGTGCCGAAGCCTTCTCCCGGCTGAACTATATCATCGTTCAGTACACGCAGCAGCCCGAACCGCACCCTTTCAGGGTTATGGTAATTGGCAAAGCTGAATGTATGATGGCTGTTCAGCCATCCATGATCTGCATGTCCGCGTGATTCTGCTTTATGAACTGTTGTTTTCAATTTATATTCTTCCTTTCATTTTTTTGCTTCCTGTGGATACACCTTTGCTGCTATAGCCTCAGCTTATGCAGCCTGGCTTACTTCAACAGCTTCTTTCATTTCTGCAAATATCTCAAGCTTAACATCGGGTCCAACTACTATTCCGCCTGCTTCAGTCATTGCATTCCACTCAAGCCCGAAATCAAACCTGTTAACTTTTCCTGTGATCTCAAAACCTGCGACTTCAAGATTATCAAAGCCTCTTGACCTGCCGTTATACTCAACATCAAGCGAAATTTCTTTTGTTACACCCTTCATTGTAAAATCACCGGTAAGCTTGTAATTGCCTTCTGATACTTTTTTAAAGCTCTTTGATATGAATGTTATTTCAGGATATTTTTCAGTGTCAAAGAAGTCAGCTGATTTCAAATGTCCGTCTCTCTGTTCGTTGCCTGTATCTATTGAAGCAACATCTGCTGAAAATGTAACTTTCGCATTTTCAAAATCATCTTCAGGTGATTCAATTTTTGCTTCAAATTTATTGAACTTGCCTGTTACTGTTGATACTATTAAGTGCTTAACTTTGAATTTCACTTCTGAGTGTGCGGGATCAATTTTCCATGTCTTCATTTTTATACCCTCCAGGTATTTTTTATTTTAAAACTCTGTTTAAACAATATTTGTTTAAACACATATATTGTTAAAAAAATTTAGTTCAAAATCTTATATTTTATCTGCATATAGCTTTTCAAGAAGAACCGATAGCTGCCTGCATTCATCTTCTGTTAATGCTTTTGTGTTCTGGGAGTGTTCGATTTCTATCAGCGGCTTTATCTTATCAACCAGCTCAATTCCTTTTTCGGTGATCCTGGTTATTGACATCCTTCTGTCTTCGCTTGTCCTGTCACGTATTACCAGGCCCTGCTTTTCAAGCCTGTCAATTATCCTTGTGATATCCGACGCGCGTTCTATCATCCTTGTTGCAATTGCGCAGCGGGCATGGCCTTCGGGGTAAACACCCTTCAATATCCTTAAAACATTGTATTGTGCCCCTGTGATACCAAAAGGCTCTATCATTTTGTAAAACTTTTCGTCTAACAGATTTACAGCCACCCTTAAATTAAGATCAACCTCTTCTCTTGCTCCGAGATCTTTACTCATCTTTAACCATTTTTTTAACGCTTCACCCATTTTTAGTCTTTTCTGTGTTCTAACATTATTTGTTGCAACAAATATAATACATTACATTATGTGTGTCAACACCTAATTTCATAAATATATGATAAAACAATGCGATTATTTTGTGTATTTGTACATTGCTACGCTATCTACATACTTTCCATCTATTATCATATCACGTTTAAACAGACCCTCAACTTTAAATCCAAGCTTCTTATACAGCGCAATTGCCCCTTTATTTGTCGAAAAAACATATAATGATATCTTTTTGTTCACTGGACTCTCCTTAGCCCAGTCGAGCATTCCCTGTACCAATATCCTGCCAATACCCATACCCCTGAATTTTTTCCTTATGAACACAGAAAATAATCCCGTATGGCTTGTTCTCCTGGTATCCCAGTTATCAAATGAAATATAACCCGCAATTTCTTTCCTGATTTCCGCTGCAAGGTAGATCTTTCCAGGCGCTTCCATGCATCTTCTGATTTTGGCCGCTTCCGATTTCGCTGTTGCTTTATATTCATCATGCTCCTGTAAAGTGAAAGGACCCTCCTTAATCACATCACGCATCAGCTGTACAATTTGTCCTGCGTCCTTAACCATTGCAGTCCTTAAAATTAGCTTCCTGCCGTTCTTTAATACAAAATTTTTTTCAGTAATTGTACTCATAATTATTTATTTTGTAAAAACCATTTTACTTGATTCATTAAAAGTCTTTGTAACTCCATCCCTGTATGTCGCTGTCATGTTATAAAAATAAACACCACTTGCAAGATTTTTCGCGTCAAAATTTACCTGCCTGTTGCCGGCTTCAACATTGCCATCTATTATAGTGGATACAAGCCTGCCTGCTGCGTCGTAAATTTTCATTGTAACGTAGCTATCAAACTTAAGCGAATACTTTATAGTAGTTGCAGGATTAAACGGGTTGGGGAAATTCTGCCCAAGTGAAAATGATTCCGCTATAGCAGGATTTCTATCCTTCAAAGGGAAGTCTGTCCTGAATACATATAATCCCGTTGACCTGTCAGAAGCAATGATCTTTTCTGAATTAAATATATAGGGACCCCAGCAGCCCTCATATGTAAAGCCGTCATTGGCGGGGAAAGTATCATAAAACGCGGCTTCTGTTGGACCGAACGGGTTGCTAACATCAATTACCCTCAAACCCGCGGTATAATGCGCCGCAAACAAATACCTTCCGAAAAGCTCCACGTTATGTATGATGCTTGTTGTAATCCCTGTCGGGTGCCATTCAGCTATCTTGATAGCATTGTTAAGGTTAGATATATCCCAAATCTTCAGGTATCTGGGATTGCCGCCTA
>JAPUEV010000002.1 GCA_027492415.1 Ignavibacteria bacterium | reverse complement strand
GTTATATACTTCAACCGGAATTCCATTTATAAGGAACTGGCGCGCAATTACAAACCCATCACCGGCATTATTCCCCTTACCGCAAACTATTACAATGGTTCGTTCGTCAATATCAGGATACAGTGAAGTAATTACATCAAATGTATTCCTGCCGGCATTTTCCATTAAAAGCAAAGAGGGTATTCCCTCTTTTTCTATAATGGTCTTTTCCGCTTCCCTGATTTCTCTGAATGTAAAGGCGGGTCTCATATAATTATATTTGCACTCAATTTATTTCACTTTATTAATTTTTTCATTTCAGCAATTGTTTCCGCGGGATTTGCTGAACCAAAGACTGCGTTACCCGCTACAAAAACGTTTACGCCTGCATCTGAGAGCATTTTAATATTATTAACGCCAATACCGCCATCCATTTCGATGTATGCTTTGCTTCCCTGTTCATTTATCATGCAGCTTAATTTTTTAGCTTTTGCAGTTGAGCTTTCTATGAACTTCTGTCCGCCGAAGCCCGGGTTTACTGACATAAGCAGAATAAAATCAGCATAAGGCAGGATTTCCTCAAGTACATCAACTGTAGTAGCAGGATTAACCACAACGCCGGCTTTTGAGCCTGCATCTTTTATCTGGTTAACAAGCCTGTTAAGATGATCTGATGCTTCGTAGTGAACGCTTATCCAGTCAGCGCCTGCTTTGGCAAAATCGTTAACATACTTCTCAGGCTCGCTTATCATTAAGTGCACATCAAGCTGCAGCTTTGTAAGCTTGCGGATATCAGCTACCATTTTAGGGCCAAAGGTGATGTTTGGTACAAAATGCCCGTCCATTACATCAAGATGCAGGAGGTCAGCTCCTGCATTTGTTATCATTTCAATTTCTGAATCAATTTTAGAAAAATCCGCTGAAAGTACCGAAGGCGCTATTAGTTTCATATCAATTTAGAACTTAGTTCCCCCGTCATTTTTTTTATCACCGTCTTTTTTATCCTTGTCATTCTTTGGCTGAGGTGTGGTTTTCTTTTCATCTTTCTTTTCTGTCGGTTTTGATTTATCATCTTTTTTATCAGTAGGCTTAGATTTATTATCATCCTTTTTCTTTACATCGTTCTTCTTATCGTCTTTTTTTGTATCATCCTTAAAATCACCGTTATCGGGAGTTTCAATCTTCTCTTCTTTTTCCTTTAATCCGTCTTCTTCACCTTCAATTACAAGCTTTTTCTTCTGCTCGCGGTTTACAAACAGGTCTATCTTCTGGTTTTCCTTAGCCATTGTATTGGCTTTTGGATACTGATCTATGACCGCATTCAACGGTACATTTGCAGAAGGCTGGTAATTTATTTTACCGACAGTCAGCTTATTAACAGCAAGCAGCTTTTTAACTTCTTCTATATTCTTACCGGTTAAGTCAGGTACTTTGATATCACCGGCATCCATACCGGTCGATACAATTACGCCTATCTTAGTGCCTTTTTTTACTTTGCTGCCGGCATTTTCTATCTGTGAAAGTACGATACCGGAGGGGTATTGCACTGAAGGCTTATATTCAACTTCCTGCACATCCAGGTTTCGCTGGTCAAGCACAAACTTTGCTTCCCTCAGTGTTCTGCCAACCAGATTGGGTACATCATAAAGCTGCTCGCCGCCGCTGATAATGAGGTAAATCCTTCTGCCATCCTTTACGGTCTGTTCAGCCGGGGGATTCTGGTCAACAACTGTCCCAATAGGCTTTGAGGGGTCATACCTTATATCACCCTGCAGCCCTTCAAGGCCTGCTTCATCAAGCTGTTTTTTCGCTTCATCAAATGAGAGCCCCGTAACAGAGGGCACTTTTACCAGTGTATCATGCCTGACGTACCAGGGCATGACCACAAAGTTCATAAGCAGCATAACTACTATGAGACCGCCGAAACCAACTAATAATTTTTGCCAGAATTTCATATAAAATCTATTTCAAATAATAATATTATGATTTAATAAGCTCAGTGCTATTTGGATCTATAAAAACGTCACTTTTCAGGGCATCTTCGTAAACGCTTGATACTGAATCAACTGTTACACGAAGCGCCTTTAATCCATAAACTCCCTGCAGGTCCTCAAGTTCCATATTTTCCACATCTTTTTTCAGGAACCCTTTAGCCTGCAGATACTCGATATACTGCATATATTCCGCCGCTTCACTTGACTGAGTGTAAACAATAGCTATTTTTGCCGGCTGCGTTAAGCGCTCTTCTTTGCCGCGTATCTCAGCTTTATCAATGCGCTTTTTCATGATCTCGTAATGAACATTATATGTACCGTCAACATCAAATTTTTTCTGATCCATGTGGAATCGGATCGAAAGCGGTGAGTTCTGCACAAGTATCAGGTGCGCCAGGTCAAGAGGTATCTTAAGCATAGGCTTTATCTTATCAGATTTTGCGGCTACCCTGCACATCAAAATAAACTGCCATAGCCTCAGGTTCTTTAAATACATCGGGTGGAAACGCTCTTTTTCTGAAATAGAATCGCCTATATACATAGTATATTCAACACCGTCAGTTTTATACTTTTCAAAATAATGCGGGTAAATGCTCTGTGCGTAAACTTCTTCATCATCAACAATATCAGCAATGTTCTCGTTCAGCATTTTTACACTGTGCTCATACTCTTTGCGTTTATCATAAACCACCCCAAGATCCGGGTCTATCGCATCCCAGTATGCTTTAATAGCTTTTTCAGCTTCTTTGCTGAAGGCTGAAATATTATCAAAGAGGGGCTCAATTTCTTTCTTTAAGAAAGTTACAATGTTGGCTTCATCGCCTGAATGTAGCCCTGAGCCCAGCATAGAGATACGTTTTTCAATTTTATAGCCGAGATGCTCAAACTCAGGCATTAACTTTGCCGCTGAGGCAGCATCAATTATATTTTTTGCAAGATCAAGATTCTGCTTAAGATCCTGCTGTATGGCTTTATTCCTGATCACCGATGAATTCCTTATATCAGAAAGCGCGTATAGCGGGTGCACATCCCTGAAAATTATTTCTTCCATCTGCGCGAATTCATCTGAGTTCTCTTTTTCAATAAGGCTTAATGCCGCTTTACGGAAACGCCACTCAACTGCAGGATGGATAGCTGTACATTTTTCTTTTATAATAGCCTGAATACGGTTTTCCATATCTTCAAGGCTGCGCTTTAATGCCAGGGAGAACAATGGGAGGATTTCAATAAGCTTTAATGCATTAATGGAGTTAAGTGAACCGGGACGGGAAGAACCGAGCTCAATAACCCCGATGGTTTTATTTTCAAATATCAGCGGCGCAACCATAAGGTTCCTAACGCCCATTTTACCTATTTCCTTTTCAACCTTAGTGCACTTAGGCATCAGTGAAAGGTCATAAATTATCTGAGGTTCGCCTGTATTTACCGCCTTTTCGTAAATTGAGTCATCATACTCATTGCACTTTTCAGCGCATACATCGCTCATAATAAAGCTCTGTACAACTTTGGTGCCGCTTCGCATTATTCTTGTTTTATCATCTGAAAAAGACGCGATACCAAGCCTGAGATCCGGGTTGCGAAACATTGTTCTGATACGGTTTTGAAGCTTGTTGAATCCGGTATTTGATACAAGGATATTTTTATCAAGAAGATCGAACTTTAATTTTGATAGCGCTTCCTGGTCGGTAACTTCGAACATATTCACAACAAGGAAACCGGTGAACTCGATCATCTCCGGCGGAATTATTTTATTCCATAGCTCAATATTGAAAACATTTTCTGCAAGCTGTGTGACCTGTTCCTTAGTGATATCCGGCAGTTTGCCATGAATTTTTACATCTACAAAGCGGTCATCCAGGTTCATTTTAAAATACCGCTCAAGCCCGGTAACTTTATCGGTTATCGTTCTGATAAGCGGAACGACAATTGTCATATCAATATCATGTACACGCCTTAGTATACTTGCGTATACTGTGATTATTTTTCCTACATCAAAATATTCCTGCGATACATTCAGGTCATAAGTAAAATTACCGTTCTTATCTACAAAAAGCTCGTTGAATTTGGGGGTAGCGTAAACCGAAGTGCTTAGCAGCGGCTGGCAGACTGAAGTTAAATTTGTATTCCAGTATGCAGGTGTAAATATCGCTGCCATTAATGAATCAACCAGTCTTTCATGCTTTTTTAAAACAGAAAAGTCTGTAATATTTTCTGTCAATTCAGGGGTTTGCTCAATTTCGCTTATGAGCCTGCGGGCAAAATCAGTGCTTACGCACTCTTCGGCGTTATTTGATGAATTTCTCCAGAAATCAATAAGTTTTTCCAGAGAAAATGTTGATTTAAACGGGAATTCCAAGTTATTCATATATTATCAGACGGCTCAAATATAAGGTATATTGTATAATTATATGACATAAAAAACCGGTATGAAGTTTCAG
>JAPUEV010000001.1 GCA_027492415.1 Ignavibacteria bacterium | reverse complement strand
AACAATGTGTTAATGATACCTCTGCCGTTAAGGAATATTTCGTTCACACCTTTGAAGCCCATAAATAATTCTGTGGTTATTTCTGATTCAGTTGAATTTGTAGGGCTGAACCCGCAGGTAGACCTTAGAACTAATAATGTTAAATTAATTCTTCAGGTTGATACAACCGCTGGATTTACATCACCGCTATTGAATTATTCAAACACAAATATCAGCGGGGTAGCTACGAAAGTAAAATACAGGATACCTTTACTTGATTCAAGTAAGGTATATTACTGGCGAACCAATTCACTGATAAATAACGACAGTACCGGCTGGAGTGAAACTGAGAAATTTGTTTACAATCCGCTGGTAAATGTTTTGACTTCAAAAGCCATAACCAGTGATTCAATTGTTACGCTTTACGAAAAGCTGCCCGGACAGTTTAACACGAATTCAGTTTCAGGGCTGTATTATACAGGAACCGGTTACAAGCTGAATTCCGAACAGGGTTCACTTGAATGCAAATCATACGGCAGCAATGGTTCCCAGGCGTCATATTTCATTTTTAAATCATATTCATGGTACGCTGATGGCGGAGAAAATACGGGCTTAAATGTTGCCAAAGTAAGGAAACTAACAGGCGGGGTTGTTGAGATAAAAAATTTCAGAATGACAACGCCTTCATCCTCAGATTCAGTTTTAACTTTCCTGAACACTTTTGATACGACACATTTCCTGATGATATTCATTGCTACAGATGTACCGGGCTCTGACAGCTTAAGACAGAATACAAAGAATAAAATAAAACAGTTTGGCAGCCAGCTTATTGATTCACTAACCAGGTTTGACCAGTTTGATTCATATGCATTTATCGGGTATTTAAATGCCCAGCCGCAGGATGTATCGGAGCAATTCCACAGGTATACATCTAACTTCAACTGGACACCATCATTCGCTAATAAATCACCTGTCTTTTTAAATACGCTTGGTACAATTGATTTTACAATAGGTCCGGCTCACAGGTGGAAGTATTTTGAATGGAACAGGGTGCTGCCTGCAGGCGCAACGGTGAATTTTGATGTGAATGGTATAGATATTTTCGGGAATTCAGTGCCATTGTATTCGAACTTAAGCACTAACCAGTTCACATCGCTTGATACACTTAACAGCTTTATATTTCCTGATATAAAGATGCAGGCAAAAGTTGAAATTGATACACTCTCGGGGCTTGAGTCACCTGAGTTCAGATCATTATACTTTAAGTATACACCGCCGGCTGAGATTATTCCCGATAACTATTCATTTATAAGGAGCGATACACTTGTTAATGAAGGTGAACAGGTTACAGTGAACGTTAGGAATTACAATATAGGATTTGTTCCTGCACAGACTGTTGTTTATAAGTGGACAGCAAATGCTTATAACGGTCTTGTTGTTTTAAAAACAGATACAGTCACTGCTCCCTTAATTCCCGACAGCAGTTATTTAGCGGCAGTAACCTTCAGCACACAGGGCTTAAGAAATCCGCAATCAAGGCTTGATACAGTGAATATCAATTTCGAGGTATCAATGCTTAATAACCAGAATGATTATTATCCCTTCAATAATTTTGCTTTTACAAAAATACTTATTGCAGGTGATTCAACAGGTCCCTCAATTGAGGTAACATATAACGGCAATAAGATACTGGATGGAGATATTATACCTGCAAAGCCGGAGATACTTTTTAAGTTTTATGATGATAGTCCCCAGCAGTACAGCATAGAAGATACAACCGGTATTTATATAAAGCTGGATGGAAAGCGGATATATTATAATCTTGCAGGAACGCTCAATCCGGATATTACATTTAACGCAGTTAACAACGGGAATTTAAAGACTACGGTTTTATATAAGCCTGAATTCACGGCAGGTTCGCATCAATTGCAGTATATTGGCACCGATAAAGACGGTAACAGGGATACCGTGATAAACAATATATATATCAGCTATGATTTTGCAGTGAGGAATTTATTCAATTACCCGAACCCGATGCAGGGCGAGACATATTTTACATTTGACTTATTCGCAAGCGAAGCCCCGCAATCATGCGTAATTAAGATATACACTGTTGCAGGAAGGCTGATTAAAGATGTAAAGGCTCCCGCCAGGGTGGGCTTTAACCAGATATACTGGGATGGCAAAGATGGTGATGGCGAAACAATAGCAAATGGCATATATTTGTACAAGCTTATACTTGAAGGCAGCGGAAAAACAGAAACATCCATCCAGAAATTAGCAGTACTAAAATAAATGAAATTTTTAACAGTAATATTTGCAGTATTTATTATTACAGTAAGTACCGCCTCACAGTGGGTAACACAGAACAGCGGAACTGCTAATTTTTTGACCAATATATTTTTTGTTGATGCCAGTACAGGGACAGCGATAGGGCTTTCGGGTACCATCAGGAAAACTACGAACGGCGGTGTTAACTGGTTTACACAGACAGTGCCCGCAGATAACCTTTACGGGATATTCTTCATAAATGCAGCAACCGGCTTTATTAGCGGTGATGCGGTTTTTTATAAAACCACCAACGGTGGCACAACATGGTCAGACCCGGGTGGCCCTGTACGCTTGCACCGGGGGATATATTTTACTGATGCCAATACGGGCTACACATGCTCAGGTGTTGGCGCACTTGATAAAACAACCAATGGAGGCTCAGTGTGGGTAACATTAACATCAGGAACCAGCCAGACACTGAACAATATAAAGTTTGCTGATGCTTCAACCGGATTTGTAACAGGCTATAACGGAGTGATACTAAAAACAACTGATGCCGGGGCAACATGGGCTATATTAAACACGGGCACAACTGCTAATATGTTTGCTTTAAGCGTTATCAATGCCAGCCTTATTTATGCAGGAGGTGAAGGCGGAGTTATTATAGGCTCAACTGATGGCGGCACAACATGGAACCCGCAGACATCTAATATCACAGGCAGGATAACAAATTTCAGCTTTTTAAATGCAAATACCGGAACAGGAAGCGCTAACGGAAATTTCATAATCAGGACAACAAACGGCGGTGCTTCGTGGAATACACAGACAAGTCCGCTTACCGGGCAGGACTGGAACGGTGTATCATTTGTAAATATTACCACAGGCTTCATTGCAGGCTCAGCAGGCAACATTATAACTACTTCCAACGGAGGATGGCCAACACCCCTCCCGCCAAACTTGTTATTACCGGTTAACGGTGCAGGAAATGTGAGCATTACTCCCCTGCTTGACTGGGATTCAGCAGTAACAGCTAAAACATACAGAATACAGATCGCAGCAGATACCAATTATACTTCACCTGTTTTAGATTCATCACAGGTTGAATTAAGCAGCATTAATGTACCTTCAGGCAGGCTTGCCAATAATACCAGGTATTACTGGCGGGTAAGAAGTGAAAATGCAGGAGGACTCGGAGTTTGGTCAGTTAATTTTAATTTTGTAACAATTGTAGCATTGCCAAATGCACCGGGACTGATCACACCATCTAACGGTGCATCAAATATTGCATTAACGCCAACTTTTGACTGGGACAGCACTTCGCCGGCTGATTCATACACGCTTCAGGCTGCGCTTGATACATCATTTTCAAGTCCGGTAGTTTTTATTTCCGGAATTACGCAATCATATTTAAACCTGGTGAGCCCCCCGCTACAGAACAATTTCAGGTATTACTGGCGGGTAAGCGCAACTAATGCCGCAGGTGACGGACCGTGGTCAGTAAAATTTAATTTTACAACAGTACTTGGTATGCCAGCAGCCCCGGCACTTCTTTTGCCAACAGATTTTGCTACAGGTGTAAGCTTAACACCAACACTGGACTGGGTTGAGGATATTTCTGCAACAAACTATCTTGTTCAGCTTTCAGAAGACTCACTGTTTGCTTCAGTATTATACGATACCACAGGCTTTACACAGTCACAGGTAACATTGCGGCCGGGAGTATTAACCAACATCAGGAGATATTTCTGGCGCGTTAGGACAACTAATCCAATAGGCACGGGACCGTTCTCCCAGCCGTTCAGATTCACAACACTTCTCATACCGCCTGCAGCGCCGCAGCTTGTAAGCCCGGCAAATAATTCAATTGATATATCCACTACCCCAACCCTTGACTGGGACAGTGTACAATATGCGGCATCGTTCAGGATACAGCTTTCAACAGATTCAACATTTACCATTCCTAACTTAATAAATTCCGGCGGGTTGGTATTTTCACAATACAATGTTCCGGGCGGAATACTAAGCAATAACACAACATATTTCTGGCGTGTTAACGCAACTAATACTGCGGGAACAGGACCGTATTCTGCTGTTTGGAAATTTAAAACTGTAACATCACCGCCGGTTGCAGCACCAACTCTGCTGAGCCCCCCCAACGGAG